>JAFGHN010000164.1 GCA_016930115.1 Spirochaetales bacterium
AGATAGCGCCGGGCTTCAGGGTAATCACGGCCGAAGGCCTTTAAGCCGGAGAGAGCGCTGGTCGAAACACCGCGTGCATGTTTTACCTCAATAGCTATCAGTCCGAGCTGGCCATATAGAATGAAGTCTACTTCCAGACCGGTCGATGTTCGCCAGTAATAAAGCGAATACCCGAAACGGTAATACTCGTTGATTGCACGGATTTCTTGCAGGCACAGCGTTTCAAGAGCAACGCCGCCTATTTCTTGAGGAGAGTCCAATGGTCCGGCCGGGCGTATTGCTCGGTACACACCGGCATCAAAAAAATAGAACTTGTTGTGACTTATAAGCCGCCGCTTTGCGCGTTTTGTGAAAACCGGGAGCGAAAATGAAAGAAGTAGATCTGCCAGAATAGAGAAGTAGCTCTCAATTGTCTTCCGGTTAATTGCGGCTTCACGCGCTATTTCCGAATAGTTGATTGGAGCCGCTTGGGAAAAACTTGCAGTTTCAATGAATCGGCTGAAGGCTTCGATGCTGCGCGTCAATCCTTCCTGCAGCACCTCTTCTCTGAGATACGTTGAAACGTAGGAGGCGAGGTATTCGGTGGGCTGGGCGCCGTCGTATAACGACGGAAGATGACCAAAATCGAGTGAATAGTCAATTTGGAAATCATCTCCAAGCTCTTCCGCCGTGAAGGGATACATGTGGAAAGTCAACGCCCGTCCCGCAAGCAGATTTGTTCCTCCCCGTCGCAATGTCCGGGCGCTCGAGCCGGTGAGGATGAACTTGTATCCACGATTTTCGATTAACCTGTGCACTTCATTGAGAACTGCCGGTACACGCTGTACTTCATCTATGACGATCCAACGGTCATAGGGCGGAGTGATCATTTCTTCGAGCCGATCCGGACGCGCGAGCAAGTCTGTATACGTGCTTGATTTGAGAAGATCCAAATATATTGAATCCGGAAAACGAGTATGAAGCCAGGTCGTTTTCCCTGTACCTCTCGGTCCGAAAAGGAAAAAACTTTGACCGATTTCTATGGGCGTTGTTAGAATTCTGGCATACATAATGCCATTTTACAATGTTTTTTGGCAATTGCAAGGGCAAAATGCAAAGTTATGCACCATGCTCGCCATCGGCACCGGCCAAATGCCGCGCATCGCCCCAGGTCAGAAGCCTCCAGGTATCTCCGTCTATCTCTATTGTGTTGAGACCGCAGTTGAATTGCGAATAGGCGATCAGCCGATCCAGCGGAACAAACATGATTCGCCTGATGACGCTGTCGAGGATACCGCGATGCGTGATGACCAGGAGCCTTTCGCCGGGGTGTTTGTCGGCGATGCGTTGGAGGCATCCGATTGCACGCTCGTACCGTTGTCTCGAGCTCTCTCCCTCCGGGATGACGTAGTCAGGATCACGGGCGCTGAAGTGCACATACTCCTCCGGGAAACGTTCTTTGATTTCCGTTATCGACAATCCTTCGAAGATGCCGAGGCGCCATTCCACCAGCTCGCCGTCAAAGACAATCCGAGACGGGGAATCCAGGCCGCCGGTTATGATTTCGGCTGTTTTTTTCGCCCTGATGAGCGGGCTTGCGTACACCGCGTCGAAATGCTCGCCGGTGAGTGCTTTGGCGGCTGCCTGGGCCTGACGGATGCCGAGATCGGTGAGATGGCTTTCGCCTATCCCCTGAAATTTATTCTCTTTGTTCCAGTAAGTTTCGCCGTGTCGTATGAGTACTAGTTCCGTTTTCATATATGCCGCTTTCGTTGTTGTAGGTTTTCCTTAGTGATCCGAATCCTGTTGAAACCCTCATTTTGCGGCCTGTCAGCGATAAAAATGGCATTCTAATCTGTCTTTTTCCATCTCTTATCGATCAAATCGCCGATTTCAACAGGATTCGGATCAGTACATAAGTTTTCTGAAGCCTATCACAAGGATCTCGCAAGAGGAAGGGAATTTACCGCTTGACAGCTATACAGATGTTAAGTAAAATGTATAATGGCTCCGGCAACGTGAGGTATGTTATGGGTGTTCTTGAAAAGCCTGTTACTCTAAAGGCATCGGCTCTTGTTCGTGACAGGGCCGGTCGTACAGGTGAATTTACCTATACAAACCTTGCCGGAAGGGTTACCGAGCTCAGCGCTTATAGAAACGCTCCAGCTCTTTCGTTTCTCTCTCTTTTGATAGAAGAGGCGCAGGCAAAGGGGGAGCCTGTCGTATGGGTGGAAGCCGCGGATTCCGTTTTCTATCCTCCGGATTTCGTCGCAAATGGCATCGATATCACCGCGCTTCCGGTCGTTTGGGCTCACGATGTGAGAGGCGGTGTCAGGGCGGCGGAACACCTGCTCAGATCGGGATCCTTCGGCCTTCTGGTGCTCGACTTGCCGCCGCATGCGATCATCGATCAGGGAAGGCTCGGGAAGATCGCGCGGATGGCGGATCTCAACGAGACGGCGGTTGTTCTTATTACGGCGCAGGAAGACGGAACGTCTTTCACTTTGGGCTCCATCGTTTCGCTTCGTCTTGCAGGTTCTACCACGCAGCAGGGAGGTTGCGCCCATAGATGTACCGTTTCAGCGGTGAAGGATAAACGGGATATGCCCGGGTGGAGCCGTACGGAGGTCTTTCATGCGCCGGACGGCATGTATTAATATCCCTTCTTTTGCCCTCCAGCTTCTTTCCTTGAGGGAACCACTGTGGCGTGATTATCCCCTGGCGGTTGTAACCGAGGAAAAACCGTCGGGCATCGTTCTCGAAATCAACAGGAAAGCGAAAGAGTCAGGGGTGAAAACAGGGATGCGGTTTTCCGCGGCGTTGGCGCTGGCGGCGGACCTCCACGCGGGCACGGTAAGCACGGGGGAAATAAACGACGGCGTTCAGAAGACCCTCGGGATTCTCCTCGGTTACAGCCCTGAAATTGAGCCCTTTGAGCTCTGCCCCGGTGTGTTCTGGGTAAATGCATCCGGGTTCGAACGGCTCCATTCAGGTCTTTCATCGTGGGCGGAAGAGTTGCTGAACGGTTTGAAAAGTTCTGGATTTATGGCGAGAATCTCCGTGGGATTCAGCCGTTTCGGATCTTTTGTTGCGGCGAAACGGGCCAGGTGCCCGCTTATTTTTAAAGATCCCGAGGAAGAGATCCGGTTTTCCAGGTATACACCACTCACGCTGCTCCCGATGCCGCCGAAAGCTTCAAACCAGCTTCAGGATCTCGGCATAAAAACGATAGGCGCTTTTCTTGATCTCCCCGCTGTGGGTGTCCGTAAGCGGTTCAGGGAAGATGTATGCAGGTGGTACGAGTTTGCGTCTGAGAAGGTCGATTACCCGATACAACCGCGTATCCCCCGGGAAGATTTCGTCCTCACCAGGAAGTTTCAGCCGGAGATCGTAAGTATCAAACCCGTTCTTCTCCATTTCAGAAGACTCTTGGACCACCTGCTTACGGATGTCATGAAGCACAACGAGCTTGTCCATACTCTCTCTTTTGCGCTGTTTTTAGAAGATGGAGGTGAAGTCCGCGAACAGGTGTCGCCATCAAGGCCGACCGTCAGGCCGGACACGTTATTCAGGCTCATGGAGCTCCGTCTTCAGGCCGTCAAAATTGGATCCAACATCGCAAAGATCGAGATTTCCGCCGGACGGGTAACGGTAAAAGGAAGTCAGGAGCTCCTGTTCAACGACCGGCGGGCGAGGGATCTGGCCGCCGGCGCTGAAGCCTTTGCCCTGATACGCGCGGAGTTTGGAAATGACGCCGTCCAGCACGCGGAGATGCGCGAAGAGCATCTCCCTGAAAAGCGGGTAGAATGGGTAAATAGCATTGGGCCTTCCGTCGCGCGCGTCGCGTCTGCAGTGGGAGGCGCGACCGGGCAGACAGACGGTGCTCACGCCAACGCCGCGGGCCGGCGGGCAATCGGACGCCAGGGTACGCCGCGCCGGGCCGACAGTCAGGCCGATGCCACCGCGACACGGCAACTCGTGAGGCGGATGTATCTCTCGTGTACTGAAATCGAGATGTCTGCAGATATAAAGCGCCACCGGTTGCAAAACATCGCCGGGCCTGTCAGGTACGAGAGCGGGTGGTGGGACGGCGAAGCGTCAAGGGACTACTACTATCTCAAAGACGGGACCGGTTCGGTTCACTGGGCGTATAAGAATCTTAAAAACGGCGCATGGAGCTTTCAAGGTTTTGTCTCATAACTTCGTACCGCTCTGGTGTAAGACAAATTATAGTTTTTTAGAAGGCGCCAGCCACCCTGATGAGCTGGTATCCGCGGCCGTGGCTCACGGTTACGGCTGTATCGGGATAACCGACCGCGACGGGGTTTACGGTGTG
>JAFGHN010000165.1 GCA_016930115.1 Spirochaetales bacterium
CGGGAGTCTATGTAGCGGACCTCGCCGAAGGGCGTACCGGCTGAGTGGTGGTCGATAACAGCGGTAGGCAGCTGCGCGATCTCGGTGGCGTAACGGCCGATTCTCTGGGGAGTGGAGCAATCCACGACAATCACCGCTTCCGGCTTGTCGAGGCGTTCACCGGAGAACTCGTGCTTGAGGTCCTGAATCTCGGACCTCAGGAACGGACCCGGCGAATAGCAGGTTGCAGCTTTGCCCAGTCTCCGCAGGAGGCCCGCAAGAACGAGTTGCGAGGCAAGGCAGTCGCCGTCGGGCTCTTCGTGGCCGATGACGGCGAAAGTCTCGTATCCTTCTATGAAGTTGAGAATGTCCAGAGGCCCGCCGGGATCGCTCATGCTGGATCAATCGGTGAGGGTGAGGATGCGAGACTGAGGTTGGCCGCCTGAGATCACCGCCCTGCCGTCTTTTATGTAGACGTCGATTTCGGTGCGCAGCCCGAAGGTATCGGTATAAATTCCAGGCTCGACTGAAAAGCAGGAGCCTTCGAGAAGTTGCCTCGAATCGGGAAATTCTATCGAATCGAGATTCACCCCCGAACCGTGGCACTGCAGGTCGATCGAATGGCCGGTTCTGTGTTTTATGAATCGGCCGTACCCGCGTTCCCGGATGATATCCCGCACATGTTGGTCCACTTCCCTTCCTTCCACCGGTGTATGCGCCGACAGCCGCGAGTTGATGAAATCGACGCACCCGTCCCGAGCTGCCGCCACGCAGGCGAAGGCCTTCTCAACCTCCGCGGGAGCTTCTGCCGCCAGAACACCTACCCAGGAAATATCGGCAAAAATCCCTCCAGGCAGCTTTGCCCATATATCAAACTGGAGCACCGAGCCTTTTTCGAGCTGCGCCCCACCTTCTGCCGGGGCGTAGTGCGGATCGGCGGTATGTGGACCGGCGGCGACTATCGGAGGATGATCGGTTTCGAGGCCCCGCGCCTCAAACTCGTCGAGGATCCATCGCTGTATCTCACCCTCGGTTATCGATGCGGAAGGAAAGGTGTCGCGGATCCTCGTCCAGACGCTGCCGACTATCGCGTAGAGGTGGGCGGCGGCGTTTTCGTGACTGTGTATCATCTTCTCGTCGAGAAGGCTCATCAGCCGCTGGATAAGCGTGGCGGATGAAACGAGATTGATGCCTGCGTTTGTGAGGTTCATCGCCATGCCGTGATCGAGGTACGAAATGACAGCGAGATCCCGCGAGTACTGCACGGCAACGCTTAGGCCCGAAAACCGGCCAAGGCACACTTGAAGCTCTTTCTGCGACGAATAGACAAATTTGCTGCCCGGGAGATGCGCCAGGGAGCCGCTTTCAATGGCATGGAGGATTTTTACGGGCTCCCCTCCCGCCGGGATGAAGTAGAACCATCCCCTGGTGTTTATCGTTTCCGCCGATACCGAGAGGAGCTGCAGCGCAAGGGGGTCTCTGTTTCTGAAGCTATAAAAAAGCCATCCGTCGAGGTGTTCCTCCCGGATGGCCTTTTGTACGGGAGCGATAAATGAATTCAGAACTCGAGCTCCAGGGTGTCGATATCAAAATTGTCCGATGTCTCCGGAAGGGATTGCAGGGTACCCCAACTTTGATGCTGCAGATCCCGGCGCACGTAGAGCTTGACAGAATGAAACTCGCCGTTCTTCCAGAAGATGGAAAAATAGGGGTAAGCAGGGTCTACGCCCTTGATTATGACGCCTTTCCCGCCGGCGGTATCGAACCATTTCAAAGGAACGTAAAATTCACCGAAATTCAAGTCATTCTTCAGATACACTACTTTGTATCCCAGCCTGTGGGTGTATATCTTGGTGATCGGCATTGTTTTCACAAACATGTCCGATTCCTCGGCGTACGCGAAGACTCCAAAGAAAAACAGTAATACAAGGCCCGTGATAATTATCTTTTTCAATGCGTTATCCCCCTGTGTTACAAAACTAATTATAGCGAGATCATCCCGCCATAACAAGCACAATTTGAGGGTGTGGTGCTACAGCGTGGCCAGCAGTATCGCCTTTATGACGTGCTTTCTGTTCTCCGCCTGGTCCCATGCGGCCGACTGCGGGCCGTCGATCACTTCCTGCGTGACTTCCTGGCCCCTCACCGCCGGAAGGCAATGGAGGAACTTCACATCCTTATTCCCGGTGGCAGCCATAAGCTTCTCATTCACCTGATAGGGCGTGAGGAGCTTCACACGTGCATCTGTCTGCTTCTCCTCCCCCATGGAGACCCATACATCGGTGTAGATGACATCCGCTCCTTTGACGGCGGTCAGAGGGTCCGTCTCAACGGTTATATTAGCGCCTGATTCGGATGCCCAGACACCGGCCGTCTTGAGCAAGGCGGGGGACGGGTGAAGCTCCCGTGGCGAAGCTATGACGAGGTTGACTCCCATTTTAGCGCAGGCTGTGACGAGCGATACCGCCACGTTGTTCCTGCCGTCTCCGGTGTAACAGATGGTCTTGCCGGCCAGACCCCCGGTGCACTCTTCAACGGTGAAAAGATCTGCAAGCGCCTGGGTCGGGTGGCAGGAGTCGGTAAGGCCGTTATAAACCGGGACCCTGGAATATTCGGCGAGTGTTTCAACTGTTCGCTGGTCGTATCCTCTGTACTGTATGCAGTCGAACATCCGTCCGAGTACCCGAGCGGTGTCTTCAAGACTCTCCTTGGCGCCAAGATGCACATCCTGGGTTGAGAGAAAAACCGGATGTCCGCCTTCTTCACCGAAAGCGGTTTCAAAGGCGCACCGTGTCCGTGTCGATCGTTTTTCAAAGAGCAGGGCAAGCGTCTTTCCGCGGAAACGGCGGCGTATCCTTCCTTTTCTTTTTTCAGCTTTCAGCACTCTCGCGGAATCGAGGAGAAACCTGATTTCCGCGGCCGAGTAATCTTTCAATGTGAGCAGTGACCTGCCCTTGAGTTTTCCGCCCATACGCGCCTCCAGCAGAAAGGAATGAGTAAATATACGTTTTTTGTAGCATATTTATGCAACACGGGCAATCTGCGAACAACCTGCGCTGCGATCTCGGGCAGCACGCCGCCGGAGAGCGGTCAGCGCGCGCTGAAAGGGTCGGGGAAAAGAAGCAGAAGCGCATCCAGTGCCGTGTCCGCGAAGGCGAACTCAATCTGGGATTTCACTTCCCGCGGCAGCTCGTCGGTATCCTTCCTGTTGGACTCCGGCATGAGTACCTTCTGCATCTTGTTTCTATGGGCGGCGAGCACTTTTTCCTTGACGCCGCCTATGGCGAGCAGTCGTCCGGTGAGGGTGATTTCTCCGGTCATGGCGTATCCGGCAGC
>JAFGHN010000166.1 GCA_016930115.1 Spirochaetales bacterium
AGTTGTGGCAACGTATCATACCAACGCCGCTGAAGGAGAAACCCGAGTACCTGCCGAAGTACGCACTTGCATAAATATGCAGAAATCGGCGTTTCAACAGAAATCGGATCACTATACGGTGTTACTGGGTCAATTCGGCCAGCATTTCCTGAATATAGCTGTTCCTCACGCCGAGTTGCTGAAATTCGTTGAGGATCTCTATCGCCTTCGCGCGTTGCCCGAGCTTCAGCCAACATTCCGCGATTTCGGTGTAAAGACGGTGGTTCTTGACGTCGTTCTTGAGAAGACCCTTGAGGGATTCGATAGCCTCGGCGTAGTTGCCCCTCAGTTTGTTAATCAGTGCCAGGCCAAGGATCGCGTATTCGTCGAACTCGATGTTGAGCGCACTTTTGTAATAGCTTTCCGCCTTGTCATAATCGCCGAGGCTTCTATAAGCGTCTCCCGCGCGTGTCAGAATGACTTTGTTGTTCGGGTCCTTCTCGAGTATTCTTTCCCAGTACTCCAGGGAATGCTTCTGATCGTTCAGCCCCCGGTAGCAGTCCGCCATGCCGAAAAGAGCGTAGAAATTACCGGATTCGAGTTGCAGGGCCCTCTCGAAGAATACAAGGCCTTCCGAGAAGGTTTTCAACTTGCGGTGGCAGTTTCCTATTGAGGTCAATACTCTGATATCCACGTTTTCGCCGTGGTACTCGAGCATCTTTTCCCAGTATTTCAGAGCCTGCTCGTATTCCCTGAAATCGTAATGAAGATGGCCGAGACCGATCAGCGCGTAAGCATTGTCATCTTCGATCTCAAGCGCCCGTTCGTATATTTCCTTTGATTTTCTGAAGTCCTTGACCTTCCGGTATGCATCCGCCACGCGCGTGAGAACGGTGACGTTGGCGTCGTCATGCTGAAGGTACTGCTCCCATATCTCTATCGCCTTTGAATACTGGTTCAGCGCCTTGTAGCAGTCGGCAAGCCCGAAAAGAGCGTAGTTGTTGCCCTCGTGGTGTTCAAGGCATGCCTTATAGTAGCCAATCGCTTCCTTGTAGGCTTTTCTTTTCCGCGCCGCGTCACCCAAACCGACGAGGGCGTAATTGTTGAATTCATCGATTTCAATAATCTTGTGGAAGCACTCTTCGGCCTCCTCGATGTAATTCTCTTTTAAGGACTTGTATCCCCGTTTTGAAAGCTCCGGGATAGATATGACTTCGGAAGAAGCGTTCGAATCCACCTGTTCATCCGGCCGATTTGCTTCTCCCGGTTGTATTCTCTCCATTTTTACCTAAACCTTCCATCATCCATGTTCTGACGACCCCGGCGGCTTTTTCAACAAGCCGCTCCCGCTTCTGCGGAGCAGGGGCTATCCAGTACATCCGCAACGCTTCGAGGGGGTCCTGTTTCCCGACGTAGTAATCGCCGATTCTCGCAAGACCGTCCCCGTACCGGGTCGTGATAAATATCTTCTTTGCGTCTTCGATCCTTCCCGCGTTGAAAAACTCATTTCCTTTACGTATAAGCGCTACGCGATCATTTGCACTCAACCGCGCCTGTTCCGGCAGGCTGATTTTCAAGAACCCTTCTCTCGGCATTCCCTCCAGAGGCGCGCCTTCCCGTTTCATCGTCGATGCCCGTCCTCTTCGCCTGTCTTCGTTAATATAATGGTAACGTCAGGTGAAATCAAACCTTACCTCTTTCGTGAAGTATCCCCTTTGTCGAGCGAACCGCCCCCGGGACCGGCGTAAAGCCTTCTTTCAATGCGATACCGAGGGCCTTGAAAAGCGATTCGGCCATGTGGTGGCTGTTGTCGCCGTAACGGCAGGCAGCGTGTAAATTCATCATCGCCCTGTTCGCCAAAGCGAGGAGAAATTCGCGTATCAGCCACATATCGAAATCCCCCGATCTGTCTTGAGGGAATACGGCTCTGAACTCGAGGTAGGGGCGACCGCATGCGTCGATTGTGACCTCCGACAGCGCTTCATCCATCGGAATAACGGCATGACCGTACCTGCGTATGTTTACGCCCGAATCGAGGTAGCCCCTCAAGCAGTCGCCGAACACGATGCCGGTATCTTCCACAAGGTGGTGAGGATCTACCTCAACGTCCCCGTTTGCGGTTACCTGCAGGTCAAAACCGCCGTGAAAGGCCATTGAGGTGAGGATATGGTCAAAGAACGGAAGGCCTGTCGTGACCGAAACACTACCCGGGTTCTCGATGTCGACGCCGACGGTTATCTCCGTTTCTTTCGTTTTTCGCTTCGCTGTCTGTTTCGCCATGTTTACCTGCCTGCCTGCATACTAAACAAGATTGGCATATTTCGGCAACGTCTACCTGTTCTCCACCGATACGACCCGCCGCATGTATTTCTTGCATGCACCGATATCAGCGTCACGGTTTTTTCTGCTGCCCTGGTAACAGTATCGGGCTTGCCGCGCGGTCTCTAAACAGCAGAAGACCGAGCATACCGGTGCGTTCGCCACAAAGCCGTCATGTTTTTTGAAAGGACAGGGTGTAAGTTCTTCCACATAGGTGGAAAGGTGATTGACGAACAGAAGGCTTTACCGGCAAACGGTGAGGTTGCGGTCGCGCAGGAAACGGATTCTCTTGATATTCAACAGCCCGAGGAAGAAGAGCGCCTGTTTGAGCGATGGAAGGACTGGACCGAGGCGGTCGATCGCTAGCTTCCCGCCATCCCTTCATCAAGTCTAGAGCGGTCTGTTAGCCGATAGTGAAGAATCCCACAATCGAACGTCCGTATTTTCTCTGGTCATACATGATAAGCCTGCCTGCGGTTTCAGGAAGCTGATCCTCCGCCGGGAAATGGATGAGGAGAGAGCCGCCGTCCTCGAGGGTGTTTTTCCGGTCAACCACGTCAAGGATGAAACGCCTTTTCCGGTAATCAAAAGGCGGATCTGCGAATATCATGTCGAACTTCCGGCGGTTGGTTGCCAGAAAGCGTTCCGCAGGCATGCACATGATCCGTGTTTCCTGCGTGACGAAAGCAGTATTCGACCTGAGCACCTCTATCTTGCGCCTGTCGTTTTCAACAAAAACAACTTCAGACGCCCCGCGGGATGCGGCTTCTATCCCCACAATACCCGAGCCGCTGAACAGATCGAGAAAGGACTTATCCGAGAGATCTCCCACTATCGCAAATACTGACTCACGCATCCTGTCCATGGCAGGTCTGATAATTCCCGGAGGACAGGTAATCCGCCTGCCGCCGTAGATGCCGCCGGTTACGCGCATGCGTGGTTTCATCCGCCCGCCGCCGTTTCTTCAGAGAAGGGCGGTACGCGATCGAGGACCGTCCGCACTACTCTGTTTTGAGGATCGATGAGACCCGGATCATCTTCGAGAAGTTGTTCGACATCGGCCCGGGCGGTTTTGAGCAGCTCAAGATCCCGCAGGATATCCACAAAGACGAGCTTGAATCTCCCCGCCTGGCGCACACCGGTCAACTCTCCCGGACCGCGGATCGACAGGTCTTTTTCGGCTATGACGAATCCGTCGGTCGTTTCCTTTATCGCCTTCAACCTGCTCCTGCCCTCTTCTGTCAGTTCCTTATCGTAGATAAAAAACGCATAGGACTGGTGCTCCGCTCTACCGACTCTGCCCCGGAGCTGATGAAGAGCGGAAAGACCGAAACGCTCGGCGTGCTCAACCACCATGCAAGTGGCGTTCGGCACGTTTACTCCCACTTCGATGACGCTTGTAGCCACGAGAATATCGATCTTCCCTCCGACAAAGAGATCCATTGTCTCTTTTTTTTCTTCTTCCGGCAGCCTTGAATGAAGGAGCGCCAGTCTGAGGTCCGGAAACACCCGGGACTTCAGGTTGTGAAACATCGATTGGGCGTCCTTCAGCTCGAGGTTCTCCGATTGTTCGATAAGGGGGTAGACGAAGTATGCCTGCCTCCCATTTTTGACCTCCCTGCTGACCCAGCTGTACACTTTCTCTTCGTTCCCGATGCGCGCCAGGTGTGTTTCCACAGGCTTGCGGCCGGGGGGCATGGTCCTGATCGTGGAGACGTCAAGATCACCGAATACGGTGAGCGCGAGGCTGCGCGGGATAGGTGTTGCAGTCATGAGCAGCATATCCGGAGGGCTCTTTCCAAGCTCCCCTTTTTCAACGAGGGCCAAACGCTGAAGAACGCCAAAGCGGTGTTGCTCGTCGATAATTACCAACCGCAACCGCTTGAATTTCACATCCTGAGAGAAGAGCGCGTGGGTACCGAGAAGAATATCGATATCACCACAGGCGAGCGCTTCCAGAAGCCGGGCCCTCATCCTTGGCGCAACGGTCCCGGAAAGCAGTGCGACCCGCACCCCCAGGGGCTCAAGCATCGAGGCGGCCGTCTCCGCGTGCTGCCGGGCGAGAAGCTCCGTCGGCGCCATCATCGCGGCCTGTTCCCCGGCTTCCACCGCAAAAAGCGCCGCGATAAAGGCGACCAGCGTTTTCCCGCACCCAACGTCCCCCTGAAGCAGTCTCATCATCGGCGTTCCGGACTCGAGATCATCGCGTATTTCCGCCAGGACCTTTCGCTGATCGGTGGTGAGACCAAAGGGAAGCCTGGCCTCGAGTTTTGCCGCCAAACCGGCTCCTATCTTCCCCGAATGCCGCGGCGAAGCCTTGAGCTTTTTTGCGCGGCGTTTTATGACGAGTTGAAGGTAAAAAAACTCTTCGTATCCGAGGCTCTTCTTGGCTTGCTCCGCTTGCTCGAGGCTTCCCGGAAAATGCACAAGCCTGATCGCCCTGGATTTTTGTTCGAGGCCGTACTTTTCCACTATGCGCTCAGGAAGCTCATTTTCGATGTCGGGCGCATAGTTGCGCAACGCGGCTTGTATGACATTTCTGAAGAACCGCTGTGTGAGGCTTCCGTAGAGCGGATACACCGGAAGTATGTTTCCAAAGATTGCAGGGTTTTGCGTATACGGCTCGGTCTCAAACGCGGAGGTCTGCAGCTCGTTGTACTTGTAGCTGAACTGCCCGTAGAGGAAGTACCGTTTCCCCGGCACAAGGGCGGAGCGCAGGAAATTGCGGCCGAAACACAGCAGGGCCGCCCGCGCCGACTCGTCCTCAATGAAGATTTTCAGCGTTGCGTTTTTCCCGCGGCCGATATAGTCATGGGTAATGACGGTCACCACCGTGTTCGCGGCGATTCCCGCGGCGACGGCTTGTGCGATTGGGACAACGGTTTGCCTGTCCTCATAGTTTCTGGGTATGTGCAGAAGGAGGTCCGCCACGGTGGTAATACCGGCCTTTTTCAGGGTTTCAGAAGATACTCTGCCGATACCCTTCTGCGTTGACGTTGGTTCGGTCAGTTCCCGTAAGAACATCGCAACCGACGGCTTAGAAGGGGAGGCGCCGCAGAGCTCCAATGAGCACATTGATGAGCAATCGGCCGGCGATCGCGGTTACGCCGACCACCGCCACACCCGCACCCAGTCCCGCCTTGTAGGACAGCTGTCTGCCGCGGAATATCACCCGCTGGATGAACGCAAGCGCCGGATTGACGATCAAATCGATCGTCTGCCAGAAGGGACTGAAGGATGCGGCGTGAAGGAGAGTCGAGACTAGCCTTGTGGCCATCAGAATTCCGAAAAAACAGAGAATAAAGAATACCGCGGACCAAAGTGCCGAGATGATCAGGGCGAGTATGATGCCAAAGGAAATCTCCCCGTACAGTCTCAGGGTGTTGATGATGTTGAGTACGATAACGAGGGAGATCACGGCGGCGATCGCTGAAAAGTCGATCCGCTCGGTTCGCAGGAACCGAATGCGCCTGAAGATATCCAGATACGGGTCGGTCACCCGCTTCAGAAGGTCCAGAGGCCTTCCCATGGCGGCGCCGGAGAACCAGGTGAGCAGGATCCTGATGAACAGCAGAAGCATATACACCGAGAGGATGCTGCTTAAAACTCGTAAGACTACTTCCATATTCCTATCCTAACACGATATCCCCTGCCTGCGTAAACAGGCAGACGGCGAGGCCAGGTCGTTACTGCTGCCATACCGCCTCCACCTCAGGCAGGCAGCGTATCTCTTCAAGCACCTCATTTGCATGAGAAACGCACAGGTGGGGGGAAGCTTTTATCACCACCTCGTGGCCGTTTGACCCCGACGGCGTGTGCAGGAATACCGTGCATTCGCCGCGTCTGTCTATGAGAAAGGAGCGTAGATTTACCAGCTGCGTTTCCTCGCACTTTGTGCCCACAAGCTTTATATGCACTTCAGACGGCGCCACGTCAGGAAGCGCTTCAGGGTCCATGACGCGCTCAACGATCAGTTTTGGATCACCCCTCGAGGTGTCGAGTCTTCCCTGCACGCCCACAACCGAATCGGTTTTGAGAAGCTCTCTGTGTTTTTCCCAGCAATCGGAAAATACAACCAGCTCGATTGAGCCGTTATAATCCTCGATTTGCACGAAAGCCATTCTTGATCCGCGTCGGGTTTGGATTTCACGAACACTTCTGACGAGACCTATGATGCTCTGCATTTTTTCGCCCGAGAGGTTTTCAGGAGACGACAGATCGATAGTCACCGCCCGCTGCCATTTTGTCTTGTGGCTATCGAGGGGATGTCCGGAAAAGTAGAAACCCATGATCTCATTTTCGAACGAGAGGAGGTCCATCACATCCCATTCCGCGGTTTTTTCGAGATTGAAGATGTCCACCGTTTCGCCTTCACTCCCGTCAAACAGCGAAGCCTGGCCGACCTGGGCAAGTTCCTTCTTCCCCGCGACGAACTCGATCATCCTGTCAAGGTTTGCCATGAGGGTCGCCCGGTTCACCCCCATGGAATCGAAAAGCCCGGCCTTTATGACGGTCTCGACGACTTTTCGATTGATCACCCTCAAGTCCGCCTTTTCGAGAAAATCAAGAAACGAGGTATACGCACCTTTCTCCGTCCGCGCCGCAATGATCTCATCGACAGCGCCGGAACCGACGTTCTTCAATCCCATGAGCCCGTACACGATACGGCCGTTGACGACAGTGAAATTCTTATCGGAGAGGTTGATGTCCGGCGGGAGAACCTCGAGACCCATTGTTTTACATTCACCGATATATTGGGCCAATTTTTCCGTGGAATAGATTTCGTTTGTGAGGTTGGCCGCCATAAACTCCGCAGGAAAGTTCGCCTTCAAATACGCCGTCTTATAGGCGAGCTCCGCATAAGCCGCCGCGTGAGATTTCGCAAACCCGTAACCGGCGAAAGGTATGAGCAGGTCGAAAATATCGGTTGCCTGTTTTTCAGAGAATCCCTGCTTCTGCGCGCGTTCTATAAAACCTTTCTTCTCCACCTCCATGACGTCCGCTTTTTTCTTACCCATCGCGCGTCTCAGTATGTCCGCCTGCCCAAGGGAGTACCCACCGACGATACGGGCGATTTCCATTACCTGTTCCTGGTACACAATGACCCCGTAGGTTTCCTTGAGAACGCTTTCCAGTTGGGGGAGGGGATAACGGATCGCCTGCTTTCCGTTCTTGGAATCGATGAATTGATCGATGTTCTCCATCGGCCCCGGCCTGTAGAGAGCGTTAAGGGCTATCAGGTCTGCGATCCTGCTCGGTTTTGCCCGTTTGAGTATGTTCTGCATTCCCGAGCTTTCAAACTGAAATATACACGTGCTCTTGCCTTCACCCAGCAGAGCGAAGGTCGCCTCATCGTCGTCCGGAATCTTATCAATCTCAAATTCGGGCCGGCTCAGCTTCACGAGGTTTTCGGCGTTCTTGATAAGGGTCAGCGTCTTCAGGCCCAGGAAATCGATTTTTACAAGACCGCAGTCCTCCAGTTGCTCCCAGGTGTACTGTGTGGAGATCGAGCCGGTTTTGGTATCACGGTAGAGTGGAACATAGTCGGTGAGATCGCTCTTTCCGATGACGATACCCGCGGCGTGGGTCGATGCGTGCCTGTTCAATCCCTCGAGCTTCTTTGAGATGGCGATAAGGTCTCCATACTTGCCGTTTTCGCTCTCAAAGCTCTTGAGACGCGGGTCGGACTCCACAGCGTCCGCCAGTTTCACTTTTGGCCCGGCGGGAACAAGTTTTGCGATGTTGTCTGCCTCGGCATACGGGAAGTCCAGGACCCGGGCGACGTCCCGCAGCACCGCCTTCGCCTTCAACCTCCCGAAAGTGATGATCTGTCCCACCCTGTTCTCACCGTATTTTTCGGTGACGTAGTTTATGACTTCCTGCCTGCGCTCATAGCAAAAATCTATGTCGAAATCCGGCATGCTGACACGTTCAGGGTTGAGAAAGCGTTCAAAATGGAGGTCGTACTTGAAGGGCTCCACGTTCGTAATATTCAACGCGTACGCAACCAGAGAAGCCGCGCCGGAGCCTCTTCCCGGTCCTACCGGTATCCCTCTTTCCAGCGCAAAGCGGATAAAATCCCAGACTATAAGAAAGTAACCGGTGAAACCCATGGAAGTGATAATTTCCAGCTCGTATTCCGCCCGCTCCTTCAAACGATCGGTGACCTCGCCGTACCGTCGCTCCAGTCCTTTGAACGTGAGGTGCTTCAGGTACTCTTTGGGAGAGGAGAAGCCCTCGGGTATGGTGTAGTCCGGCAGCTGGGGGCCCGGGAACGGAACCGCGAGATTGCACTTCTCCGCGATTTCGAGGGTGTTTGCGACGGAACTGGGCGCTTCCGAAAACAGCCGGATCATCATTTCCTGGCTTTTCAGGTAATATTCCTCGGATTTGAACTTCATGCGTTCGGTGTCATCGAGTTTTTTGGCGGTGCCAATGCAGATAAGAACGTCCTGCGCCCTGGCATCTTCTTTGAGGGTGTAGTGGACGTCGTTCGTTGCTACGAGCCCAATCCCGGTCTTTGCTGATATTTCCACAAGTCCCCGGTTTGCTGTCCGCTGTTCGGGAATCCCATGGTCCTGGAGCTCGAGATAGAACCGGTCTTTGCCGAATATCTCCCGGTACCGGCCGGCGAGACTGAGCGCCTCGTCGAACCTGCCTTCTATGACCGCGGCCGGAATCGCGCCGTTGATGCAGGCGCTCGTAGCGATTATTCCCTCCGAGTACTTCTCAATGACCTCATTGTCCACGCGAGGTTTATAGTAGAAACCTTCCGTGTAGCCGATTGAGGAAAGCCGCATCAAATTGCGGTAACCGGTCTCATCTGAGGCAAGGGCGATCAGATGGTGGTATCTGTTTTTCTGCTCCGATCCTGTTTTTTCGAACCGTGAGCCCGTTGAGACGTAGAGCTCGCAGCCGATAATCGGATTGATTCCCTGTTTTTTGCATTCGTGGTAGAAATTTATCGAGCCAAACATGTTGCCGTGGTCGGTGAGAGCGAGATGTTTCATTTCGAATTTTACGGCTTGGTTTACAAGCGAAGGAACTGAGGCTGCGCCGTCCAGGAGCGAATAATCGGAATGATTGTGAAGATGCACGAATTCCTGCATATCCCCTCCCCGGCGGCCGCAGGTTTCAAGCGGCGTTTGCGTGCTTTCGCACATCTCATAATAGAAAAGCAGCAGAGGGATGTAAAGACGACTCCCGCCTGATTTTCATCAAGCGCCCAGAGAAGCGAGAAACCACCTGATCATCTTACCGGCCATTCCAACTTGAAACGGCGATAGCATCGATGGAGCAGATTCTTTGACGTATGCCTCGAAGTCTCGGTAGATCGCGCTGAGATCACGCTCGAGAAGCGGGACTTTTCGGCTCACAAGCTCTGCTTCTATTTCCCTGTTTCTGAGCAGTACCTTGCCCATTGAGCCGAAGATACATCTGAAATCCGTCAGTATGCCCCGGTTCGTGCTCGCGATACCGCAGAACGAGAGGGACCATCTGTCGGACACGGGTCCCGCCGAAAGCCGGCGGTGGTACTGGTAATTCCAGTCCACCAACGGTATCCGGAGGCGTGTGAGGATTTCGGTTTCCGAGATATGCAGATTGCCTTCAGCATCGACGAGCCTAGTGAGGGATGCCCATCTCGATCCTCCGTGTTCTCTCAGCTCCACCCGGGTGTCGAGAAGGAGGAGCACAGGAAAGAGGGTGAGCCGTTTGTCACGGGCGCAGATATTGCCGCCGATCGTCGCAAGGCTTCTGACCGGTGGTGAACCAATCGATCGGATTGCCTGGATAAGAACGTCGGGTATGGTCTCCCCGCCGATGCGGTTGATTTCGGCAAGGCTTACACAGCAACCAAGCTCTATGTAGCGCTCTGTTCTGTGTATCCTTTTGAGCTCGTCGAGATGGCGTATCGAAGCTATTGCGGGCAAGAGTTCGGGATACTTGCCCGTGTCGTTCTGTAATATGTAGGTTCCGCCCGCGAAGAGAGAAACGTCCGGTTTCCGTCGTTTCAGTGAGAGGAGATCCGCCAGAGTCCTCGGTCTGAATACGTTGATACGTTCGCTAGCGGCGGCCATGTCTGCCGGATCTCCTTCGCATGTCTACCGCCTGCTCTATCGCCGTATACAACTCCCCCATCGACGAGCAGCCGCACCGGTGACCGGAGAAAAATGCATCGATTTCTCTGCGTTCGGGAACGGGATGCGTGGTGAGCAGCGCGTACGCAGTCAGCAGGCGGCTCTGGCGGCAGTTGGCACAGGGGTGATAATGCACCGCGTCAAAACCGGCAAGGATGTACTTCATCTCTTGAGTATCCGCAAGGCCCTCGTAGGTGATGATGTCCGTATCCTGGGCCGCAAATACCGGGACGAGACAGGAATGCGTGAGCTCTCCATTCACAAAGACCGTGCAGGCGCCGCACTCACCGGCGTAACAGCCCGGTCTCGCGCCCTCAAGATGGAAGTCCTCTCTGAGGACATCTACGAGCCTTTTGTTCGGCGGGACATCGAGACTGACCGATTTGCCGTTCAGAAGAAATGATACTGTCATTACGTCTCCAAATACTGGAGGATCAATGTTTTTGACAGTGGCACGCTGTCAAAATAAAAACCCGTTGCCTGGCTGACCGCAGATACGAACGCCGGCGCGAAGACGTTTGTGGCGATCCCTTCGAGGGCGGCGGGCCGGGCGCCCGACCGTTGCGAAAACCTGATTACAGGCTCAAAAAAGCGGTTATACCCGCCGCACGCCTCAAACGCAGCATGCAGTTCGCTTTCCACAAGGGAGGTTGCCCTTTTTTCATCGAGGAGGCTTCCAGGGTGGATCGCGATCCACACGCCGCGGATACTGAGTTCGAAGGTAACCGTGTCCAACTCGATCTCAACTACGCAACTCGCCCAGGAGAGCGGCGAGAACGGTACACCCCGGAAGATTTCCGGGTCCCATCGCCGGCCGCGGCCGCCGCTCCTGTTCCGGCTCATCTCTATCGGCAGCGGCGTTCTGAAGCGCTGCTTTTGAATAGTCTGGCAGCATGAGGTGAGAAGCCGGTGCACGACCGTCACGTCCCGCGAGAATATGGCCGGGCCGGAATCCGGGACTGCTGCAGTGTCCGCAGGCTCGATGTGTACCTGGGAAGAATCTATGTTGAGTATGCGTGCCGCCGAATTGCTCAAAATATCGACGGTGGCCTCGGGGACCATCGCCGAGGATGAGAGTATGCTCAATTCGCTTTCGGAATTGAGCTTGACCGTCACCGTCGCGGAGTTCGCCCGGTTATCGCTCATGAAACTTCCGCCGTGGAAACAGGTTGCTATGCCGATTCCCCGGAGGTACCCGGGGATGAAATTGGGCCGGTCACCGCGTTTCTTGAGCATTTCATTTGCCGAGTATTTCCTGCGGAAATCCGACAATTCAACCACCAAGTCGATGAGCTTGCGTTGCGGAGTCGGGCCCGCTCTTGCCCTGGTCACCGTCAGGCCTCGATCGGGCAGCAGGTTCTTCAATCGCCATACCGAGGGATCTTCCTGGCAAAGCTCAGCCAGGCGGTTCGCGTGCACTTCCACCGAAAAGAAGGCGCCGTCAAAGCCGGCGCCCCCATGGGTTTCCGCGGGGGGTGTGCTTGTGGCAATGTACACCGCGTCCAGCTTCAAACTCTTCGCGGCGTAGGATCCGGATGCGGCAAGGCACAACCGGTCAAGATATTCAGCCGCGAAGATGCCAAAGGCGCCGCTTTCGGCGACTATCTGGATTTCCATGGCAGTCACTTCGCCGGACCTGCCGAGGGCGGTCTTGTGGGTGATGATACACCCGGTTCTTTTTGTCAGTAACAGCCGTTTTTCCCGGGCCGTGGCGATCATCCTTACCGGTTTTCCGGTTACAAGCGCCGCCACCGCCGTCTGGGCGGCGGTGAGCGACGGATACCAGAGACAGTTCGTGTCCGCCCGGGTTACCCGCGTGCTCATCACCCGCACACGGTCCTGATGAAGCCCCGTCGCGGCAGCCACCGACTGCCGAACGTGAAACAGCCACCTGGTGGGTGTCGCCACCCGTATCCCGTCGTTCTCCACGACCGCCAGAGCGCCCGCCGCGCCAACCGGAATGGTACCCTCGGGCCGGTAGGTGTATTCTCCTTCCACTATCTGCGACGCTTTCTCAAAGGCCGTTTGGGTATTCCCGATGGCTATTTGCCTTGAATAGAGTTTCTGATTGATTTTGAAGTCTCTCGTCAGCGTGAGAGGGTCACCGCGGTCGTACTGCACCTCGACGAGTTCCGCGAGCCGGTGCACCTCCGGCTCGTTGGGGCCGCAGAGAAGCGCAACAGCCTGACCGATGTGTTCGACGTTGCTTCCGGCGAGCAGCGGTACGTCGGCGTTTCCCATCGAAATACAGTTGCCGCCCGGCAAATCCGCTTCCCGGATCATCATCACGTTGGGCGGAAGCTCGGGCGCGACAATTTCGCGGATGGTGCCCCGGTGAATACGGCTGCGTACCGCCGCGCAGTGGAGCATTCCCTGGACCGTAAGGTCGTCGATAAATTCCTTCGATACCTTATCCATTGCTGCGCCGGTACTTCCCTCCCAGGTACATCACTTCTCTGATGACTTTTTCAACCTGTTCATTGGTCATTGACGGGTATATCGGCAGGCTGATCGCTCCCAGGTATCTTTCGAGGGAGTTTGGAAAGTCGCCGGCTTTTAAGCCGTAAGTGTCCCGGTAGTAACTCATAAGATGAAGGGGTTTGTAGTGTACCGAGGCGCCCACGCCGCGCTCAATCAGCGCCTTCAAAAATTCATCTCGGTCAACCGTCATCAAATCCGGCTTCAGGCAAAGGACAAACAGATGCCAGGAGTGGCCCGGGGCCTCGGGCGGCAGACGAAGGAAGTCCGCTTCTGCAAAGGCCTCGAGATAGCGCCTGGCGATCGACTCGCGCCGCTTTCTGAAGTCCAGGGCTTTCTCAAGCTGACAGAGACCAAGTGCGGCGTTGAGATCTGCCAGATTGTACTTGTATCCCGGCGCCACCACGTCATACTCCCACGCCGCCGGTTCATCACCCTGGTAGCGCTTCCACACTTCCCTGTCTATCCCGTGCAGCCTTAAGATACCGGCCTGCCGCGCGAAATCTCCACAGGACGTGACGAGCATCCCCCCTTCGCCGGTGGTGATGGTTTTGGTGGCGTAGAATGAAAATACGCCGAAATCCCCGGCAGTGCCCGCCGGTCCTGCGTTTGTCCGGCAGGGAAAGGCGTGCGCTGCGTCTTCAACCACCGCGACTTTTTTTCTGCGCGCTATTTCGCAGATGCTCCTCATGTTGCAGGGGAAGCCGCCGACATGGACCGGTATGACGCACCTCACCCGCTTGCCCGACTGTTCGAGGGCCCTTTCAATCAACATCGGATCAATGTTAAAAGAGTCTCTCTCTATATCGACGAATAACGGATGGGCTCCCAGATACCTGGCTATTTCCACCGTCGCGGTAAAGGTGTAGGGGCTCGAAATGACCCAATCGCCTTCTTTTACACCCAACACGTCGAGGGCCAGATGAAGGCCCGATGTGGCCGAATTGACCGCGAGCGCGTATGGTACCTGAAGGGCCTTTGAAAAGGCATCTTCAAACTTCTTGGCCACGCCGCCGGTGGTGAGCCATCCGGAACGCAGGACAGCGAGGACCGCCTCCTCTTCCTCGATTCCGATAGAGGGTCTGGCGAACGGTACGAAACCCGTGCTGTCTTCAGTATTCAGGTTCATTCTCTGGTACCCTGATCGTTGGGATATAGGCGCACAGAATGCTTCGCAGCAACCGCCGGTTTCTGTACTCGCCTTCCCGTGACGGATCGAGACTGCAAATTGGCCTGAGGGTTTCAAGCAAACAGTCGAGATCGCCGTTGAACCTCGGTTTTCTTATGAGGCGGTTTATCCGCGGGTAGGATGTTTTTTCCGGCGTTTCGTCGGCCGAATAGAGGGTTTCCTTGAGCACGTCACCCGGGCGCAGACCCGTGTACTTGATCTGTATGTCCGTCCCCGGGGTGAAGCCGTAAAAGCGGATCATCTGTTCGGCGAGATCGCGGATCATGATCTGTTTTCCCATATCGAGTATATAGAGCTGTCCGGCTTCACCAACCCCGCCCGCCTTCAGGATAAGTGAGGCGGATTCCGGCAGGGTCATAAAGAACCGGGAAGCTTCAGGATCGGTGACGGTAACCGGCCCGCCGCTGGCTATCTGGGCCCTGAAAAGAGGGACGATACTCCCTCTGCTGCTGAGCACGTTTCCAAACCGTACGACCATGAAATGCGTACGGTCTGTGGATGCGTGAAGCACTATCTCTTCGGCGAGCATTTTGGAAGCGCCGTACACGCAGACCGGATCGGCAGCCTTGTCCGTGGACACCAGCACAAACCGCGATACCGAGTATTTCAGCGCCGCATCCACGAGATTTTTGGTCCCGAAAACGTTGTTGTGGACCGCCGCGACGGAGTTGGCTTCCATCATCGGGACATGTTTGTATGCCGCGCAGTGGAAAATAACATCGGCTTTCAGGCGCCTGATGATGAAATCCATGTAGTCCCGGTCCTTCAGCTCTCCCACCACCGGCACTAGTGAGGCGGTTTCGCCCACCCCCGCGTTTTGGAGCAACTTGAGCTCCTTTTCTATTTCGTAGAGGCTGTTCTCCTCATGATCGAAGAGGTAAAGCCTCTGGGCGCCGCCATGGAGAAGCTGGCGGGAGAGCTCGCTGCCGATGCTGCCGCCGGCCCCGGTGATGAGCACTCGCTGTCCGCGGAGGTACGCGAGGCTTTTACGCAGCGAGATAACCGCGGGCTTTCGCTTGAGAAAATCCTGCGGATCGATTTCTCTTGTCTGGATGAAGTGAGGCGGAGAGTCGATGAACTGTGAGAGCCTGGGAAGTATCCGGATCGAGCCGATTCCGGCTTTCTTGAGCTCGGCATAGATCCTTTCAAGATCACGATGCGCCGCGTTGGGAATTGCGATTATCGCTTCATCCACCGGCTTCGTCTTCAGATGCTCCTCAATATCGGCGACCGGCCCAAGAATGCGGATGCCTTCTATCTCTTTCCCTTTTTTGCCGGGATCGTCGTCCAAAAAGGCGACAACTTCGCCAAAGGTTCCGCGGCTTTTTATCTCCGAGGCGAGTATCTGCCCGGCAAGACCGGCGCCGACGATGTATATCCGTTTATTCTTTGTCCGATTCATCTGTTTTCACAAGCTCCATCAATTCAAACCCAAAATCAACAAGAAAAGAATCTTCATAGAGAGACAGTTTCACTTTCGCGCGCTTCTTCCTGCGATCCACCTTGACAATTTTTCCCTCCAGCCCCTTGAGCGCCCCTTCGGTGACCCGAATTTTGTTGTCCGCGTCAAAGTACACTTTCGACTTTTCAACCACTTCACCGATCTTGAGAAAATGCAGGAGGAGCTCGCGATCCTCACCCGTAAGTGCCTGCACATCACGGTTGTTTCTCAAGAACTTATAGAATCCGATGGACCGGCGCAACGCCCAATAGGCATCGTTTGAAAGCGATTCGGTTTCGA
>JAFGHN010000025.1 GCA_016930115.1 Spirochaetales bacterium
CTACACCGCCGCCGTTATCTTTCCGATACTGTAGACAGAAAAGTCAATAAGCCGGAGAGATTCATGCGCATAAGAGAGAAAGTGATTTCCCTGGTGTTTCTGGCCGCGTTGCTGTCCACGCCGGCTGGTTCGCAGGAGGTCCCTGCGCCTGTCGGGTTTGCGGGAATCGAGATGGGGATGGAGCTTGAAGCGGTCAAGGACATGCTCCGGCGCGACAGTCAATTCAGATTCAGGGGAGATCCCGATGTGAGCATGCTTGCCCGCCCCAATGAGTCGCTGATCGAGACCGAAGGGACTTCCTTTATCGAACGCGCATATTTCCAATTCTTTGAAGGCAAGCTGTATACGATCATACTCGCGCTCAATCCCGAACGGCTCGATCATTACACCATGTACTCCCAACTCGTGGACAGATACGGTGAGCCCGCTTCACTCGACCCTACCCAGGTGGTCTGGGAGTTCGATTCAATCAGAATGGTTCTCGAAAGGCCGCTTTCGGTGAAGTATATCGACACTCTTGTTTTCGATGAGATTTTGAGGCAGAATGCCCGGGCCGAGTCGCTCAACGCGCTGAGCCGGGAGCGTTTTCTCGAGCAGTTTTGAGGAACGGGAATGAGTGTGAATACCGAGAGGCGGGTGATTTCCAGGCACTTGCGCGTCTTGACCGTGCTTCTTATCGTCTTTGTCGAGTCCGGCTGCGGCGACATCCTCGATACGGCCCAATTGAAAATCGACGGACACGTGTTGCAGGTAGAGATAGCACGTACCACGGAAGAGCAGGAGAGAGGTCTCATGCACCGGACCTCTCTTGCCGAGAACAGGGGAATGCTGTTTATCTACGACCGGGACCGAAAGCTCACGTTCTGGATGAAAAACACGTCGATTCCGCTTTCAATCGCGTTCATCGCTTCCGATGGCACCATCAAGGAAATCCATGACATGAAGCCGTTCTCCTTGAGGATGTTGAGCTCACATTACTCCGTCCGTTACGCCCTCGAGGTGAACCAGGGTTTTTTCGAACGATTTGACATCTCGGTGGGGGATCGCGTGGAGTTTCCGGAGGATTTTTAGGACCTACCGGATAACGGCGCCGGCGGAGGGTGGCTACTCCTCTTCCTCGCCGACTTCAGGAAAGAGCTCAAGGTTCGGTTTTTCGCCTTCCTCCCCCTCTTTCGTATTTTCCACGAGAATCTCTATCTTGCGCTCAACTTTCGCCAATTCTTTCTCCAGCCCGCGGGCAAGAGCGATGCCCTCTTCAAACAGAGCGACGGCTTCCTCCAGCGGCAGGTTGCCCGCGTCGATTTTCCCGTTGAGCTCTTCGAGACGCTCCAGCCGTTCTTCAAAGCTCTTCATCATGAACCTCCGTTACCGCGGCGCCGAGAGATCCTTTGGCCAGCCGTATTGAAATGTGCTTTCCCGGCGCACTGTTTTTAGCGTCGGTTATGAGCCTGTTCGTTTCAGAATCGGTTACAAGCGAGTAACCGCGGGACAGTATTTTGTAGGGCGAACGCGAATCCAACGCCTGAGCGGCGAGCTCGAGACGGTGTCTTGCGGCTGCCGTGATATCCGTCATCGCTCTCAGGAGGCCTTCCTTTGCGTCATCAAGTCTGAGCAGGAAGGGCTGTACGAGTATCCTGAAGTTCCGTTCGAGATTTCTGGCGCTGAATCCATTCAACAACAGCCGGACCCGCTCGATGCGACCGGAAATCGCGCTCTCCATGGATCTCCTCGTCTGTCCGACGCGCTCAAGCAGCTCCGTGCGGCTCGCGCAGACAATTTCTGCTGCCGCCGAAGGTGTCGGAGCGCGTACATCCGCCGCGAGGTCGGAGAGTGTCACGTCAACTTCGTGCCCGACGGCCGAAATGACGGGTATCCTCGAGCGGCGGATGGCGCGTACCACGCACTCTTCCGAGAAGGGAAGCAGGTCCTCCAGCGAGCCGCCGCCGCGCCCCACTATCAGTACTTCACCAAGGTTGAGCTCATTGGCACGGTCGATCTGCCGCGCGATGATCTCGGCCGCGCCGTCGCCCTGCACCGGCGCCGGGAGGATGACGATGTCTATTCCGGCGTTCCGCCTCCGGGTGACGTTGAGGATGTCCCGTATCGCCGCTCCCGTCGGTGAAGTCACCACGGCCACCCTGGCCGGGAAAAGAGGCAGTGGTTTTTTCAATTCCTCGGCAAAGAGCCCTTCAGCCGCGAGACGTTTCTTCCTCTCTTCGAGCATGAGCAGAATCCCGCCTATGCCCGCTTTCTCTATCCGTTCGCAGACGAGCTGATAGACGCCGCGCTTCTCGTACACCGAGATACTCCCGGAAGCGATGACGAGCTGTCCGTCCTCCGGAGCAAAATCGAGCCGGGCGAACCTGCTTCGGAACATGACAGCGCTCAAGGCGGCATTCTCGTCCTTCAGCGTGAAATAGAGGTGCCCGGTGCTCGACGGCCGTACGTTTGAAACTTCACCTTCCACCTGTATGTTTGCGTATTCGCTTTCGAGGGAACGCCTGATCAGTGCGGTGATTGCCGTTACCGAGTAACTCTCGTTTTTGGCGTTCAGCCCGATCACGGGAGCTCCTTTTCGAAAATTCTGTAGGATTTGATCATCCGCAGCTGCAATTTTTCAAGAGCGTTGCGGATGTGGTAGTTGTCCTCGAGGATATAGTTCGCCTCAAGGCGGATATTCCTCGGTTTGAGAGCGTCAAAGAGGCTGACGTAGAGGAGCACATCGAGTCCCAGCCCGTGATAGTCCGGATGGACCGCAAGCCCGAAGAGCCGGTAATCTTTCAGTTTCTTCCGTTCCGTCAGCACCTTGAGAAATCCCGTGGGAAACAATCTTCCGCCGATTCTTTTGAGGATGATGTTGAGGTCGGGAAAACCGAGGCAGTACCCCACCGGCACGCCGCGGTCCTCGACAAACCAGACAGCATCCGGGTCCATGATTGGTTTCAGCCGCTTCACCATATCGAGCATCACGTCCCGATCGACGGGAACATAGCCCCAATTGTGTGCCAGCGCCGTGTTTGTCAAACGCCAGATGTGCTCGGCGTCCTCAAGAAGATTCTTGCCGCGGATGCGTCTGACCGTGATTTCGGGTTTTCTGCGGGCGAGCATCTCGATGAAGCGTCTTGTTCTCTCGGGAATGCTGTAATCACCGTCCGCGTTGGCGTCGTAGGCGATCAGGTCCATGGCCTTTTGGTACCCGCGATTCTCGAAATAATCGATATAGTAACCGGGTGTGTGGCAGGTCATGAATACCGGGGTGCGGCCGTCTCCTTCGAGAAGGAATCCCCAGTATTCGGCGATGGGGTTTATCGGTCCCCGTATCCGGTCCACCTTTCTGTCGCGCATCCACTCTTCCATAGCGTCTATGAGGAGACCCGCCGCACCCGCGTCCTCAACGCACTCAAAGCCACCGAACAAACCGGTGTTTGAGCGGTAGTACTCGTTGAAGGTCCTGTCTATGTAGGGTATACATCTGCCGGCAACGCGGCTCCCGTCGCGTAGAAGGAGAAGCGTGTAATCGGAATTGCGGAGAATGGGGTTGTGTTTTTCCCGGTACGCCTTTCTTTCA
>JAFGHN010000167.1 GCA_016930115.1 Spirochaetales bacterium
AAATCCGCTGTTTTCTGATTGAAGATATAGGTGCCGGTAATGTCGGACGGAAGAAGATCAGGCGTACACTGGATACGTCTGAAACTGCACCCGAGGGATTTCGCGAGCGATTTTGCCAGAACCGTCTTGCCCAGGCCGGGAACGTCCTCAATAAGAACATGCCCTTCACAGAGGACGGCGACGATGGCCAGCTCTACAACATCGCTTTTGCCGACGATCACCCGTTCGACATTTTCTTTTACTTTTTCGGCTGTGCCCTTGACCTGTTCAATATTCGAAGTTTCCACATGGAGCTCCATAGAAGATGAGTGCGCGTATTATAGCAGCATGTGTTTCGAGTTGCCATGAGAACGGACGGCGGTTGCGGCAGGCCGCAACGGCGGACGCGGCGCCTGGCCGGCACGGTCGGCTTGCATCGTCGCGGATGATCTATTATGATTAAAACAATAAGATAAGCTTGGGGGGTAAGAATGTGTCTGTCTCCGAAAGAAGAGAAACGGTGCTAAAGGGGCCGGGCAAGGTTCCGGTGGCGCTCCGGGTCAACGGTGTGGATTACCGGATCGATATTGAACCACGGGCTTTTCTGCTCGATGTCTTGAGGGACGAACTGTCGCTCACCGGGACGAAAAAGGTGTGCGATAACGGCCAGTGCGGCGCGTGTTCGGTCATCATCGATGACAAGCTGGTCTACTCGTGTTTGACTCTTGCGATTGAATGCGAGGGAAAGGAGATCCGGACAATCGAAGGATTGTCCGCCGGTGGACAGTCCGATCCTGTCCAACAGGCGTTTATCCAGGAGGACGGATACCAGTGCGGATTTTGCACTCCGGGACAGGTGATGGCGGTGACGCATCTGCTTGAGCACAATCCAGAACCGACCCTCGATGAGGTGAAGCGCGGCGTTTCCGGTAATCTCTGCCGGTGCGGCGCGTACCCGAAGATTTTTGAGGCTGCACTGGCGGCGGCCGATCTGAAACGGAAGGTGAAGCATGGCTAAGTTCAAGAAGACGAAAGTCGAGATAGAGGGGAAATGGCAGGAGAGAGAAACCCTTGTTGAAACCGACGATCTTGCGCGGTGGGACGATGACGTCAGACTCGAAAAGGTCGGGAAACCCCATACACGGGTGGACGGTTTTGAACGGGTATCCGGAACAGCGCGGTACACCCACGATGTCAAGCTTCCGGGGATGCTCATCGGCAGGATATTGAGAAGCCCGGTACCACATGCCCGGATAAAGAAAATCGATATCAGCGCCGCCGCGGCGTTGCCGGGCGTGCGTTTTGTGCTCACCAACGACACGATGGGTGACCTGCTCAAGCGGGGTAGATCGTCGCTTTTTGAGACAACCGTCAGGTTTGAAGGTGACGAAATGGCCGCCGTCGCCGCGGTTGACTTACAGACAGCCGAAGAGGCGCTTGCTCTCATCAAAGTTGACTATGAAGAGTTGCCCTTTGTCTTTGATCCGGCGGAAGCGCTCCGCTCGGGCGCTCCGGCGATCAGGAAGGGGGGTAACAGCGCGGGCGAGCCGTCTGTTTACCGCCGCGGAAATGTGGACGCCGGTTTTCTGGAAGCGGACGTTGTCCTGGACAGGACGTATTCCACCTCCGCGGCGCTGCACAACTGTCTTGAGACCCATGGGGCGGTTGCACGGTGGGAAGGAGACCATCTAACGGTTTGGCACAGCACACAGAACGTCTTTGGCGTGAGAAGCCAGATGGCAAGTGCCCTTGGATTGCCGCTACACAAGGTGAGAGTGATAAAAGAGTACATCGGCGGCGGATTTGGAAGCAAGAACGCCGCCGGCAAATACGCGCTCTGTGCGGCTATCCTGAGCCGCAAAACCGGCAGGCCGGTGAAGATCATGCTCGACCGGCGTGAAGAGAACCTTGCAGCGGGCAACCGGCCACAGGCGGTGATACACGTCCGGCTGGGCGCAAAGAGCGACGGGCGGCTGACCGCCATCGAGGTGAAATCGATCTCCGGGGTGGGCGCTTACGGTGAGGGCTCACCGCCTATCACCGGGCCTGCCAGAGAGTTGTACGCCTGCGAAAACGTGCTCGCGGAAGAGCAGGGGGCGCTGACAAACACCGGGACATATACGGCTTTTCGGGCTCCCGGCTATGTTGAAGGCACGTTTGCCCTTGAGTCGGCGATGGACGAGCTCGCCGCGGAGCTTCACCTGGACCCGGTGGAATTTCGGATGAAGAACTATGCAGACAGGCAGCAGGTCCGTGATCTTCCATATTCGACAAAAAACCTTTCGGAAGCTTATACCCTGGGTATGAAGAAAATAGGCTGGGAGAAAAAACGGAACCTGCGATCACAGGCCGGTACGAAGATGCGGGGAGTCGGGATGGCTTCGCAGCTGTGGAGCGGCGGCGGCACTCCGCCTTCCTACGCAATTGTGCGGATGAATGCGGACGGCACTTTTGATGTGATCACCGGTTCGCAGGACTTAGGGACCGGAACAAAAACGGTGTTCACCCAGATTGCGGCGGAGGAGCTCGGCGTCGCGATGGAGAGGATCCACACCGTGGTGGGTGACACGCTCACCGGCCCGTATAGCGTCTTGAGCGCCGGAAGCCTCACCCTTCCGTCGGTCGGTCCTGCGGTCCGTATGGCGGCAAAAGACGCAAAGGATCAGATTCTCGAAATAGCCGCGGAAATCCTCAACGAACCTTCCGAGAAGCTGCAGATAACCGACGGCACGATAGTCTCACAATCAGGCTCAAGGATTTCCCTCGATGACGTTGCCCAGAAGGTTGGTAACTACATGATCATCGGGAAAGGGGCCCGCGGGCCGAATCCCGAGGAGTATAACGTCAACACCTTCGGCGCCCAGTTCGCCGAGGTGGAGGTGGATACGGAAACCGGTGAGGTAAGAGTGCTCAATGTGGTGGCAGCCCACGAGTTCGGCAGAGTGATTAATCCCCTGACTCTCGGCAGCCAGATCGAGGGTGGTGTCATTCAAGGTCTGGGATTTGGGTTGTTCGAGGGGCGGGTCATGGACCGGAACACCGGAAAATCGGTCAATCCAAACCTTGAGGATTACAAAATCCCCACGGCGCTCGATGTGCCCGACATCGACTGGAACGCCGTGGGACCCGCCGATCCCATTGCAACAAACATCGGCGCAAAAGGGGCGGGGGAGCCGCCTATCATCCCGCCCGCGGCGGCGATAGCGAACGCCGTGTTTGACGCGATCGGGCTGAGAATCTACGATCTGCCGATTACTCCGGCAAAAATACTCGATGCGGTCAGGATGAATGGAGGCCGGGTATGAATCGTTTTGAGCACGTCTCCGTCGCCTCGATTGAAGAAGCGTTTGATTATATGCGGGACGGTTGGGATACGCGGATTGTCGCCGGGGGCACCGATCTGCTCGGAGAAATGAAGCAGGGAACGGAGACACCCCGTAGACTGATCGATATAAAAGGTATCGAAAGCTTGAGAAGCATCACGGAGGAGAAGACCGGTATCCGCATCGGGGCGCTGGTTACCCTCGACGAGATGGAAGAGAACAGCACCATTACCGAAAAGTATGCCGCCCTCCGGCAGGCGGTATACGAAGCGGCTTCCCCGCAGTTGCGGAACACGGCCACGGTTGCCGGGAATATCTGCCAGCGCCCGCGTTGTTGGTACTACAGGAGCGCGCAGTTTCCGTGCCTCCGGAAAGGCGGCAAGACCTGCTTCGCCGCGGGCGGCGAGAACAGCTACCACGCCGTTTTCGGCGGAGGGCCCTGCCATATCGTCTGCCCGTCCGACCTCGCTCCTGCGCTCATGGCGTTTGATGCGCGCAT
>JAFGHN010000168.1 GCA_016930115.1 Spirochaetales bacterium
CGAGTTCAGGGCGAACGAAACAAAGCCGGCGGTGTGATAGACAGTCTCGGCACCGAGAAACGCTTGAGCGAGCGCATCCGGCTCCTCAGGATCGCAGTAGTATGGCGTTACGCCGTCCGGCATCTCAAAAGAGGGAGGAGATCTGAAAAGCGGTTTCACGGTGCGGCCCGCCGCCGCCAGCTCTCTCAAGAGCGTATTTCCCAAATGGCCCGATGCGCCGGTGATAACATCCATCTACGGTACGTCGCCTCGCTGATTGTTCCAAATTGCATCGCCTGTCGCCCGGCCGCCGGGCATTCGTCACAGCACCAGGCGAACCGGCGCGCCGGTCGTTGATAGTAGCATGCCGGTCCGGTTTTGACGACCGCCCGCCTCACGTTCTGATTGACACACCTGGAACAGTGGGCACAATACAATGAATCCGATGAGGAGCAGGTTATGCCGGCGAAATACAACAGAGAGGGTGACAACTACGCATGGGTGATCGCCGGGGTGGGAATCCTGGTCGTCATGGGCGCTATAGGCCTCGCACGGTTCGGGTATACGCTCATCCTTCCGCGGATGTCCACCGCCCTTCAGTTGTCCGAGACAGGCTCAGGCGGTGTTGCGACGGCAAACCTGGTCGGCTATCTCTTGTTTTCGCTCGCCGGAGGTGTACTTGCAACCAGGTACAGCCCACGCAAGGTAATCGTTGTGTCGCTTGTAATTACCGGCGCCGCTCTTTGCGGATCCGGGCTGTCGAAAGACCTTCCTACCGCGGCACTCTGGCGGTTTCTCGCCGGTGCGGGCGGCGGCGCGAACGTCCCGATGATGGGACTGGTATCCGCATGGTTCTCATCGAGGCGGAGGGGCCTGGCATCAGGTATCATCGTGAGCGGATCGAGTTTCGCGCTGCTTCTCACCGGAGTCACCTTGCCGCCGGTAATGACGGCGAACGCCGCGGCCGGGTGGAAGCATGCATGGTATATTCTTGGCGCAACGACAATCATCATCGCGATAGTCTCGCTTCTCGTACTCAAAGACGCGCCGCCGGGAGCGCCGAGGCCGGCCCGTGGGCAGAAGAGACAATCAACAAGAATCGCGAAACTGCGTCGTGCGTGGCCGCTCGCCGGTCTCTACATGCTTTTTGGTTTTTCCTATGTTATTTTCGCGACCTTTTTCGCCCGGTATTTGTCCTCTGAAGCGATGCTTGCAGAAAAAACCGTCGGCGGGCTCTGGTCGCTGATCGGCGGGGTGAGCATTGCCAGCGGATTTCTGTGGGGCGCCGTATCCGATAGATTCGGCAGAAAGGCGGCGTTTGCGTGGATATTCGCGCTGCAAGCCGCAACGTATCTTGTTTTCGCTCTCTGGCAGGCAATGCCCGGCTATATCCTGGCGACACTGCTATTCGCGCTCACGGCATGGAGCATCCCGGCGGTCATGGGAGCGGCGGTGGGCGACACCTTTGGACCGGCAGCGGCGCCGGCGGTGCTGGGATTTGTCACGCTCATATTCGGAATCGGCCAATCTCTCGGGCCGCTAATCGCCGGCGCCGTCGCCGACTCGTCGGGTACCTACAAATTCGCCTTTCTGCTCGCCGCGGGCGCAGCCCTCATCGGGGTCCCGGTGTCGCTTCTGATCCGGACCCGTTACGCGTCGCAGACCGACTTTGCGCCCGGAGCCCCGACATCGAGCTCCCTGGACGAATGATCGTGCTTCTGGAAATAATTGACCCATGAGTTTGTCTGGTAAAGACTCCAATCCCGCGGCGCGATGATAAAACGCAATGTATCGCACTGCCTCCGGTTCTTCGCCCGCGTGTAGATCAGGTCCCAGACACATCGATTCTCCTCGTGCACCTCGCAGCTGCCATCCACCCTGCTCCCGCCGCAGGGGCCCTCTCTCATCCCCTTTGGACACTTGGACTCGGGGCAGAGATAGAACAACTCGAACAGCGCACAGTCATCACACTGCCGGCAATCGAAAAGCAGCTTCTTTGCAACTCTTTCCATCCAGCCGAACACCGCGTAAGGAACCTTCCTGTTTTCAATGACACGGGTGAACCAGGTCATGAACTTGCACCCGAGGGTGCCGGGTTCGAAGATGGTGAAATGGAGCATCCGCGTAAGCCAGAATACCGGCGATAAGACCACTTTCCTCCTTGTTCTTGTGAACGCCGGTTCTCCGTCGTTCCTTTCATTTGAGAACAGGTAGAAAGGTTTTGAGGGAACGCAATCGAATTCTCCGATAAACGTCTCCCAATCGGCACCGTATTCTTCCGCTTTGCTCAGGATGTTTTCCACATCGGCAATATTCAAATTGAGGCCCTCGATATGCGCGCCGGAATAGCCGAGACCTTTCAGCAGAGCCACCTGTTTTGCGGCCCGGTCAATCCGTGCCCCTCTTCCCTTGTCCGGAGCTTCCGCTTCTTCGGCCACTTTTTTCATAAATGAAACCGTGACGTAACTGCCGGGGATCTCGCCGGCGTTCATCAAGCGCGCCGCACCCCGGGTCAACAGATAGACACTGCCGATGATGGGAAGGCGTATTTTAAGATAATCTCTGGCGAACCGTATGAGCTCGATATACTTACGCGCATCGTATCCGAGTTGGGTGATGAAATAGTGCGCCCCCGCCTGGATCTTCTTTTCCATTTTCAGGTACTGCATCTTGCATGGCCCTTCGGTCCATTTGAAAGGACTCACGCACGCTCCCAGATAGAACTCCGGCGGATCGATCACCGCCGTCTTCTTCCCCGCAGCCATTTCGAGACCCTTATTCATCGCACTGAGGTAGTGCAGCGCCGATACCGAGTCCACATCAAAAACCGGTTTCGCCGTCCCGAGATACCCGGATACGGGATAATCTCCGGTGAGGACGAGCAGGTTTTGCACTCCTGAACGCCGCAGAGCATAAGCCCGTGATTCGATGTAGTTACGGTTCATATCCTTGCAGGTAAAATGGGCGATCACATCGATACCCAGCGCCTGTATCTCCGCGGCAAGCACGTCCGCGGAGAGGGCCGGATTCCCCCCGGCATTGTCGGTCAGACTCAGTGCATGTATCGACTCGGTATTCTTCGTTTCTTCCGCAAACGAGATGACCTGATC
>JAFGHN010000169.1 GCA_016930115.1 Spirochaetales bacterium
GCCTCGAGGATGGCGTCACAACCCGACAGAAACAGGAAAACCGCCGTTACCGCTAGTATTAAAGGTATCCGTATCTTTTTCATGGCTGTCTCCTTTAGAAGTAGAGCGCAAGATTAAATGAGGGCACGAGGCTTTTGCGGATTTTCTCCAACGCCCTGTCGCGGGAGTCCTCGTTTGTCAGTTCCGCCAGGGTGCCGGTCATCGAGCTGAAGCTATGGAAAACCGCCGTACCTGAGATATTCACACCTATCCAGTCCCATTTCAAACCCGCGCCCAACCGGAGATTGGCGCCGAAATTGTTCGACAAGGCCTGGCTACTGCCCTGGTTGTAAACATAGACGTTGTTCATTCCCAGTTCGCTGTAGAGCAGAAAAGGCTTGAGGTAGAATCGTATGCCCGCATCATACATATTCAGGAATCCCGGGCGATAGTAACCTGTCCAGCCTTCGATTATCGACGGAGGCATGACAAGGGCGTCCCAGGAGAAGTAGACGAAATTCCACAAGACATAACCAATGTGAAATCCCCGGATCGCATCGCGATCTTCCTCAGCGGAAACGCTATCGTCAGCGATAGGCGTCCATGACAAACCAAGCTCGATCTCGCCAGAAAATACAGGTGCACTTACAAAAATAAGCAACAGAGCCAAGATACATGCGGCTTTTCGCATAGCGTCCTCCCGGGTAATACCGTTGTTCTCTCATCATGAATATAGACCAGAAACACGCTTTTATAAAGATATCTTAGCCTTTTGGAGAGGACAAAATGCAGATATCCGGCTGGATCATTCGTTTTTTTGCCGATATTTTGAATATTCACCAGTCTGTTCCAGGAGCTTTTGTGAAAACGTACTCGAGATCGAAAGCGCTCGTTGTGTGGCTGTCTCTGGGTTTCATTGTTATCGCGCTTCCCGCTTCCGCCGTCATCATCGGCGAGAGCGATGAGAACAGGGACGGCAAGACCGATCAGTGGATTGAAGACCTTGGTAACGAAAAATTCAGAGTTACCAGGGACCGCGATTTTGACGGTCGGGTGGATTATGCACTGGTCTTTGACTCCGGCGGGGCAAAGGAGTACGAAGAACAGGATTTCAATTATGACGGTGAGATGGACGATTTCTATTTCTACCGCGCAGGAGTGCTCGAGCTTCGTAAGGTGGACACCAACTTCGACGGCACGGTTGATCTTTGGGTGCACCTGGACCAAGGCGTATACGTCTGGAAGATCGAGCGCGACACGGATTTTGACGGGAGCATCGACTATATGAAGGAGTATGGCCCTCCACCGGCCAGGCAGTAACGAGGTGTAGCATGGCCGCGATAACCGGTTTTCACGCTATAGAAGAGTCGCTTCGCTCCTCCGGGAGGGGGGGTACCCTCTATGTCGCAGGGAAAGGCCCGAGGATCGAAAAATTGATCGATACGGCGAAATCCGCCGGTGTCACCGTACGCAACGTTGGAACGGAATCCCTCAACAAACTGGCGGCGGGCAGGGAGCACCGCGGGGCCGTCTATGTAACGGCGGGAATAAGACCGAAGGTATCGAGGGACCTGAGCGCCATTTCAAGAATCGAGTCGGAAAATGGCCTGGCATTGGTGCTTGACCGGATTTCCGATCCCCACAATCTTGGTGCCGTCCTCAGGTCGGCGGATCTGTTCGAGGTTGACTTGGTGGTGCTTCCATCAGATCGCTCGGCTCAGCTCAGCCCTACTGTAGTGAAGACCTCGGCGGGGGCAAGTAACTATGTACCGGTGGTTACGACTCCCAATATTGCCAGGGCGTTGCAGGAGTTTAAGAAAGCGGGATTTTGGATCTACGGCGCTGATGCAGGCGGTGTTCCCGCTGACGAGCTCGACCTTTCCGGCAAAGTGTGCCTTGTCATGGGGAGCGAAGGCAGGGGGATCGGCAGATTGGTCCGGGAGCAGTGCGACGAGACACTCGCTATTCCGGTACGCGGCAACATCGATTCACTCAACGTCTCAGTTGCCGCGGGTATCTGCATGTATGAGGTGCGCCGTCAGCAAGGTTTCAGTTTTTTGCACAGTTGATGATTCTTTCCGCCAGGTGGACCGCATTGAGCGCTCCCTGCTTGCCGATGCCCATCGTGGCCACCGGAATACCCTTGGGAAGCTGCAGAATCGAAAGAAGCGCGTCTATACCGGATAGCGCGCCGGCAACCAGCGGAATTCCAATGACAGGCTTGGTCGTAAGCGAGGCGACAACCCCGGGAAGAGCAGCCGACAATCCGGCGGCGGTGATGATAACCCGATGACGTGGCTCTTCCTCTTTCAGAAACGTAATCAACCGCGCAAGATCACGATGGGCGGAAATGACCTCAAGAGTGAAAGAGAGGCCTTTCTTCTCAAGTAATTCTGTGGCCGGCGTCACCGCGTCCTTGTCGGATTCTGAACCGATAATGAAAAGCACATCTTTCATACCAACCACCGTTTATTCGTTCATGAAGTATTTTTTGCCGATGTCATGACGCCACCAGGCGCCTTCAAAGACAACGTCCGGAACCGCTTTATAGGCCGCGCAGTTCGCGCTCAGGGTATTCGGCCCAGTTCCTACAACAGTGAAGCACCTTCCACCGCCGGTGACGATACGCCCCTGGTCATCCCGTTTTGTCGCGGCATGAAACACGAGCTGGTTCTTCACCTTCGGATTTGGGAGAGATTCGACGATGACGCCTTTCTTGTATTCATCAGGATATCCGCCGCTCGCGACCACCACACCAAGTGCGGAGTCGGTTGAAATTTGCAGAGGAAACTTATCTATCGTACCGCTGAGCATCGCCTCACAGAGACTTACCAGATCGGATTGTATGAGCGGCATGAGGACTTGCGTTTCCGGATCTCCAAATCTCACGTTGTACTCCAGCAGCTTTGGCCCGCTCTCGGTGACCATGATCCCGAAATAGACCACCCCTCTGTAGGTCAGTCCGTCCTTCTTCAGCCCTGAGAAAGTCGGCTCAACGATTTTCTGTATTATCAGTTTCTCAAGGCTTTGCGAAACGAGGGGTACCGGGCAGATAGCGCCCATCCCGCCGGTGTTCAGGCCAAGGTCGTTGTCCATCGCCTTTTTGAAATCCGCGCAGAAAGGCAGCAACTTGTATCCCACTCCGTCGGAAAGTGCAAAAACGGAGACCTCCCATCCTTCGAGATAGTCCTCCACCAGGAGTGTGTCCGTTTCCAGCACACGTTTTCCGAACTCGAGCAACTCGCTCTTGTCCTCGGACTCAAGCACTCCTTTTCCGGCCGCCAGCCCACTCTTCTTGATCACAAATCGTCCTTTCCTCCGGTTGATGTGCTTTTCAAAAGCGGCCGCATTGTCAAACTCCTTCGCTCCGGCAGTCGGGATAGCATGGGATTTCATAAATGCCTTGGAGAATACTTTGCTCGATTCCAGCATGGCGGCGTCTTTGCCGGGACCTATAGCGTTTATCGAAGATTTCGAGAGTGCATCGACGATACCGTTGGCCAACGGATCTTCCGGGCCCACGAATACCAGATTAATCGAGCGATCTTTGCACGCTTTTGTTACCGCTTCAACGTCGTTCGGATTCAAATGCGGGAGATTGACGCCGTGTTCTTCGGTTCCAGCGTTTCCGGGCGCTATGAACAAGCCGGATATACGATTGCTCTGAGCGAATTTCCAGGCCAACGCATGCTCGCGTGCTCCTGAGCCTAAGACCAAAATTTTCAAATCGCACCCCTCATTTCTTGATTATGTTGTTTTTCCCCTGATTACGCTTCCTATTTTCACAACCTCGATTCCCGCGGAACGTGCCGCTTCTTCAAAACGAGCCGTATATTCGGAACACACCGCCAGTGCCATACCGATACCCAGATTAAACACCCTGCGCATTTCCTGGTCGCTGACATCACCCTGCTTCTGTATCTCGCGAAAAATCCAGGGCACCTCCCAGGCGAAGTCCAATGCCGGTTCCATTCCGGCAGGCAGTATCCGTTGAATGTTGGCTTCAAGGCCGCCGCCGGTGATATGCGCGGCCCCGGCCACGCCGCCCTTTGCCAGCGCAAAGAAATCCTTTACGTAAATTTTTGTCGGAACGAGCAACTCTCTCATGATCTTCTCGTTGTCCAGTGGAAGCGCCTTCCGGGCAAGCGAGAATCCGTTGGAATGAATGCCCGAGGATTTCAAACCGTACAACGGCGTGCCTTCGGCTATCTTGTCTAATGCCGGGAGCAAGGATTCCTTTTCCACGATGCCGACTGCAAAACCTGCCAGATCCAAGTCATCCGTCCCGTACATGTCCGGCATTTCGGCGGTTTCGCCGCCTGAAAGGGTACAGTCGGCCTGCTCGCAACCCTCGACAATTCCCCGCACGATATCGCGCAGAACGCTCTCGTTTATCCTTCCACAGGCGATGTAATCGAGAAAACTGACCGGTTGCGCCCCGCCGGTGATAAGGTCGTTCACACACATCGCCACAAGATCTATCCCAACGGTATCGTAGACCCCAAGCTTTTGCGCGATCATCAGCTTTGTACCGACGCCGTCAGTGGTGGTCAGTATGACGGGGTGCCTGTACTTCTTGGTGTCAATTTCAAAACCACCCGAGAAACCACCGATTTCAGAAGAAACAGCCTTTGTTCGAAGCGACTTGATGAACTCAACGAAACGATCGCCTTTTTCTATGTCGACGCCGGCGTCACGATATGTTTTCCCCACGTCTATACTTCCTCCAACCGGTTTTCAACGTGCACCGGGTAATCTCCGCTGAAACAAGCATCGCAGAATCCGTCGTCACTGCCTACGCTTGAACGAAGAACCTCAAGAGGCAGAAACGCGACGGAATCTGCGCCGATATGCCTCGCTATGTCATCAGGCGACATCCTGTTTGATATGAGCTCTTTTCTCGTTGGAATATCTATCCCGAAAAAACAAGGCCAACGCAACTCGGGCGCGGACAATCTCAGGTGCACTTCCTTTGCGCCTGCTTCCCTTATGAGCTTGACCAAATTCCGGGCAGTTGTACCTCTTACGAGCGAATCATCGATCAAAATTATCCGTTGGCCCTCTATTGCAGGCCTCACAGGATGAAGTTTCATGCGTACGGCAAGCTCGCGCTCAGTGGTCGTTGGGAGAATAAACGACCTGCCGGTGTAATGATTTCTGGTCAAACCAAGCTCGAACCGAATCCCCGACCGTTCGGCGAAACCGAGGGCCGCACTGTTACCGGAGTCCGGCACCGGGATCACCACATCCGCGTCCACACGAGCGGTATCGGCCAAAGCACTGCCTATTTTCTTTCTCATCATATGAACCGAGTGACCGAAGACTTCGGAGTCCGGACGGGCAAAGTAAATGAGCTCAAAAACGCAGGCTTTGCGCCGGACCGGCGCCGTGTAGATCTCGGAGCGTACGCCGTCTGCATTTATATGAATTAACTCCCCCGGTTTCACTTCACGCCGGTTTTCGACCTGAAGTATGTCCATCGCGCACGTCTCCGAAGCTATGTATGTGGAGTGGTCTTTCGTCCCGATGTACAAAGGCCGGAAACCATGGGGGTCTCTCACGGCGATGAGCGTATCGTCGTGGATCATGGCAAGGCTGAAGGCGCCTTCAAGCTTCTTCAATGTTTCGATCAGCGCCTCGTGGAACGTATTGCATCGCGATCTTGCGATGAGGTGAAGCATCAGCTCGGTATCCGAAGTGCTTTGAAAGATCGAGCCTTCACCGACAAGCATGTCATTGAGCGACGGGGCATTCGATATGTTGCCGTTGTGGCTCACGGCGATTTGCCCTTTGTTGCAGGTGGCGATGACGGGTTGCACGTTCTCTATCGTATTCCCGCCTTTGGTGGAATAACGGACATGGCCGATCCCAACGGACGATTTTCGTTTCTCCGTCAAGTATTTCGATAGGACCGCGCCCACCGAACCAAGGTCTCGGTAAACAACGAGCCTTTCGTCTTTCCTGTACGCAATTCCGGCGCTTTCCTGACCGCGGTGCTGGAGCGAAAATAATCCGTAGAAAAGTTGTTCCGGAATGTAGTCTTGCCCGGCGTTGAATATCCCGACCACGCCGCAATGGTGTCTGAGGGAAGGCAAAGGAGAAAACACAACGTCTGTATATCACCCTGTTGTGGGCGTGGTCAATACTGTGAAATGACGTAACCGGATGTTGTTGCGCGCCGTCTAAGATTTGATATTGAAAAACCTGCAGCTATTCTCGTATATCGCTTCGGTCACGGTTTCCAGCGATTCGTCACGAAGCTCGGCAACAAACTCGGCGGTGGCGTGAAGATACGCCGGCTTGTTCCGTTTCCCGCGATAGGCCGAAGGAACCATGAAAGGGCTTTCCGATTCGATAAGTATTCTATCGAGAGGCATATTCTTTGCGGTCTCATGCAGATTCTTGGCATTTCGATAGGTCACATTGCCGGCGAAGGAGATGTAGAGGTTGAGCTCAAGGGCTTCCTTGGCATAATTCCAGTCTTCCGAGTAGCAATGGAGCACCCCCCCGCGTTCGGGTAGCTTGTTCGAAAGAATTCCCAACACGTCCCGGCCCGCATCCCTGTTGTGTATGATGACGGGAAACCCGAGTTTTTCCGCCATTTCAAGTTGCCGGATGAAAAGCTCTATCTGGGAATCCTTATTGCCGAACTTGCGGTAATAATCGAGTCCGATTTCTCCGATGGCCACTATTCGGTCGAGTTTTGTCCCCTCTTCAAGTGTCAGCTCCCAATCTTTTCCGGGATGCGAAACTTCTGAGGGAGAAACGCCGATACTATGATAAACGTGCGTTGCGGTTTCGAGATTTCGGTATACCTGGAAGAAATCGTGGAGGTTATTACAGATGCTGATGATGTGAACAACGTTGTCCTGCCTGGCTTCTTGCGAGATTATGAGTTGTTCAATAGGGTCTTCGTTAATAAGCCCTATATGCGCGTGAGTATCGAATAACCTCATGTGACTTCCAGTATAGTGATAACTATAGGGTTACCAAATTAGGGAATGCCTAATTAAGATTGTTAACATTAACACGAAGGGGATGATGAGTCAAGATATTTGACAAGTTTTCGGGGGCGTGGTAATCTGATGGATAAATTACTGCGTCTCTCGAGAGTATCCCTTCGCTTGGAATGCAGCAATGGTGTTCCCGGATTAGAAGGAGTGAGTGTTGTCACCTGCCAATCAATATAAGAAACTAGAAAACAGACTCGCTTTTGAGCTCAGCCGTTTCTTCCGGGGCATGAGGCGCTCGGTGTCTCGTTTCTTTAATAAAATCGTGCAGACAGGCCGGCAGCGTTTCACGATCATGCTCATACCGCATTCCGAGAAGAAGATTTTCAATTTCAAGCTCTCGCTGTTCTCTTTGATATTCCTGGGCTTGTTGCTCGTTGGTATACTCGGCACATTTCTCGTTTATACCACCCGCTTTACGGGTCTGAGCAACATGTTGACGACGAAATCCGCAACTCTTGAGAGTTCGGAGGCGAGTCTTGAAGCTATCAGGGATGAATTGTTCAATTTGAAGCAAACAGCGGCCAAGTTTTTCAACGAGTTGAGCGCAACAAACAACTCCGTAGGATTTGAGAATCCGAACGCGGAGCGAGTCGCTTCCGCGGACGGCGATATTTCGTCTTTCTTTGCAATCCAGGAACACGATGAGAGTCTTCTCCGCGAGCTTGCCGATCTGCGGAACCTTGCCGATTCAATGTTGAACAGCATAGATACCCTCAAAGACATCAGTAAGCTGCAGGAGTCGACCCGTCAGTTGCTTGCAGATCTGCCGACATACTGGCCGGTTCAGGGGCACATCCGGCTGACCAACTATTTCGGCTTTGCAGAACACCCGATCACGAAACTCACTTATCTGCACAAAGGTATCGACATCGCGAAATCCCCGGGAGTACCGGTCTATGCGGCCGCCAATGGAAAGGTCATTGAGAAGAAATATGACAAAGGCGGGTTTGGGAATTATCTTGTCATACGGCATAAAGCCGGATTCAGTACGAAATACGGCCACATGGCGGATGTGCTTGTGAAGGAAGGTGACACGGTTATCCAGGGACAGCAGATCGGAACGATGGGCAACACCGGTCTTTCCACCGGTTACCATCTCCATTTCGAGGTCAGGCTCGGTTCTCAGGTCAGGGACCCGTTGATCTATTTGAGAATGCGCGATAGTGTAAATCCAGGAGTCGGTGCCGGTTAGAGATCCGTTAAGCTTATGAGCGATCAATTGATAGAAAGCGATTCATTTATTAACTCGATTGTCGGGGAGGGAACGACCTTCCACGGAGAGCTTGAGCTCAACGGTTTACTCCGGATTGACGGTGATTTCTCGGGCGCGATCCGGACATCCGGAAAGGTACTTATCGGGAAAAGCGGGCGGGCGGAGTGTACGATACGTGCCAACACGGTAGTGATAGGCGGGATAGTGCGTGGGAACATCTATGCCGAAGAGAAAGTCATCGTTCTATCAACGGGGATGATGATCGGCAATATTCACTCGCCCAGGCTGATAGCGGAAGAAGGAGTAATCCTTAACGGCAATTGTCTGATCAAACAGGAAGAAAGCGAATCTGCATCGCTGGAGGCGGAAGAACCCGAGCAGAGTTATGATGCAATCAGGTTCCCGCGTTCGGAGATTGTGGAAGAGGACCGATCCGGAAATGCCGGTAAGAGAGTGGTCGGCGAACTCAAGAAAGAGCTTTCTTCATGGAACGGATAGACCCCACAGGCAAACCGGTCTATTCGCCGCGTAACAAGAACAAGAAGAAAATCAAGAAAAACGGAACAATGCTGTTTTCAGCTTTGGTGGAAGGGGCTGAGAGTAAAGAGACTTTCCAGGCCGAAAGTTCGGATTTCGTTAATTACGAATCTCTTGAAAAGATGCTGGACGATATTCATGCGATCGGCGAAAGGGTCAGGGAAAACATCAGCTACGAAGCAATTTCCCAGTACAGAGCAGCCGTTCGGGCGTTTATTAAACACGTGGTGTCGACTGCTCTGAAAGTGGAGGAGAAGCATTCGAGCCCGAATATCTTGAGACAGAAGAAGTTTACGATAGTGAAAATAGTCGACCAGAAACTCGAGCGCCTCGCGACCGGCGTGCTTTCGAACCAACAGAACACTCTCGACATTCTGGGAAAAATAGACGAAATAAACGGTCTACTTATAGATCTCATACGATAGGAGCGATTTCAAGGTGGGAGATACGGATACGTTGAAGCATGACGATACAGAATTGCCGGAGCAGGAACCAGCCGGCAATAACAGCTACTATAAGGTCAAGGTGCTCCACTCGAGCGAAACTCAAGTCTGCAGATGGAACAAGGAGTATCTGGAACCGGATTCTCAGGTTATCGTTAACTCCCGCTACGGAAAAGACCTGGGGAGGGTGCTCGGCGCTCCCTGCTGTTCTCGGAATTTCGAAGCTGACGGAGTCTCCGATATTGTACGTGTAGCAACGGAAAAGGACCTGCAGACCTTCGATAAGAATAGAAAGCGCGAGAATGAAGCGTTGGCCATCTGTCGCGAGAAGGTAAAGCAGCACAACCTCGATATGAAACTTGTGTCCGCTCATTTCCTGGCCGAAGAATCCAAGGTTCTTTTTTTCTTCACCGCAGACGAAAGGGTTGATTTCCGTAACCTTGTCAAAGATCTCGTCACGGTCTTCAAGATGCGTATCGAGCTTCGCCAAATCGGCGTACGGGATGAATCGCGGGTTATCGGTGGCCTCGCCGTGTGTGGGAGGCCGTTCTGCTGCCACCAAATAACGGACAAACTGAGGCCGGTTTCAATAAAGATGGCGAAGGAGCAGAACCTTTCGTTGAATTCGTTGAAAATATCGGGGCCTTGCGGCCGGCTTCTCTGCTGCTTGTCTTACGAGTATGACTTTTACAGGGAAGAGAAGGCAAAACTGCCTTCCGAAGGGAGCCGGGTCAAGATCGAGGATACGCTTTTCAGGGTGCAGGAAGTGAACCTGCTGTCAAAGAATATTCGTTTCACGGCGCAGGATGGACGTATCAGGGACTTGCCCTTTTCAAGTGTGGTCAAAAGCGACAAGAGCGACCGGTGGGAAGTCATCGATACTTTGGAGGATGATCCTGACGCCGCGCAGGCGGACAGCACGATGTAATAAAAATGTTGACTATGTGTCGCTCATTGTGCTATATTCGGCGGAATTCCAGATTTAGTAATGCCGCATAAGGAGATAGATAATGGCTAACGTAAGTAAGAATTCACGGACTGCATCAGCAACTCAAAGGTTCGAATGTGTCTGTGGCGGCGAGGTGAAGATGAAATCGGTCTTTTCAAAAGGCAAACTGCGGTTTGTGGCTCAGTGCGAGAAGTGCAATAGACAAGAGCGCAGACCGAGCGATTTCCGTTAATACCCGCATAATGCGAACGAGTCAGCAGCCTGACCGCCGGACCACTCGCAAGTGGTCAGGCAGTCAGGTTTTTTTTTCTATTTTAAGCAACGCATCTTAACCGTTGACAGGAAAGAACTTATGTAGTACCTTTGCCTCTCATTATAGTGACGTGCGGAGGATCAGCAGCTTGCTAGATAAAGGATCGGCGGCAAAACGCCAACGGCAAAACGAAAATAGGCGCTTGAGAAACAGATCTGCAAAAAGCAGAATAAACACGGAAAAACGTAAGTTTCTTGAAGCCGTAGATGCAAAGGATTCAAACGAGGCTCAGGCTCGATTTGCAGAAGTGATAAAACTGATAGATTCAGCAGTTAACAAAGGACTGTATCAGAAAAACACCGCCGACAGAAAGAAATCACGATTGCATAAAATGCTGAATTCGCTGCAAGGCGAGTAGCTAATTTTATCGGATCTGAGTTCCGAGACAATGGAAGGTGAGGTTTTGGCAGGTA
>JAFGHN010000170.1 GCA_016930115.1 Spirochaetales bacterium
AGACTCCGGCGCGGTGACGAAAGAGATCAAGACCGTCAAGGACGAGTGGCTTGCGGAGTGGATGCCCAGGCTCACTTCGGACGAAGTACCCATAAACCCGTACCGTCTCATCTGGGACATGAACAACACTTTTGACAAGAAGAAGACGATTGTGACCCATGACGCGGGCAATACCAGAGACGAGATCACGCCGTTTTACGAAACGACACAACCGTACACCTACATCGGATGGGGCAAATCGACGACCTTGGGTTCGTCGCTGGGATTCTCAATGGGTGCAAAGCTCGCGCGGCCGGATATGCTCTGCGTCGGCCTTACCGGCGACGTCGGGTTTGGTATGGTAGGTATGGATTTTGAGGCCGCGGTCAGGGAGAACATACCGGTACTCATGATTATGGCAAACAATTCCGTCATGGGGACCTATAGCAAACATCATCCGGTAGCTTCCGAAAAATACGGCCTCAACAAAAACAGCGGGGAATACGCAAAGGTGGTCGAAGGCCTGGGCGGCTACGCTGAAAAAGTGACTCAGCCGGGAGAAATTATTCCCGCCATCAAGCGGGCAATGAAGTCAGTCGAGTCGGGAAAGGCGGCCTTCCTCGAGGTAATCACAAAAGAGGAACCGAATTTTTCGGTATACGGCAGTTAGTATACATTGTCCGGCCCGCCGCCCGGCGGGCCGGATTCTCATCTGTGGGCATCTCGAAAAACCGTCATTTTGACATCGCCAGATGCGAAAAACCACCATTGTGTATGGGCTTACATTCGGCTGCCTGCATCAAAAGGTGGGTTTTTCGATCTGCCCTTATCTTTTTTCTATTTCCAGCCGGTATTCAGCGCCAAAGAACGAGTCGATTTCCACCTGGTTGACCCGGACGTAATACTTCCCGCGTTGAAGCATTCTCTCTATCGATGCGTTGTAGTCATTACCCGAGTCGTCATCCTCGGCGATCATATTCCCAACCCTGTCGAACAGCTTCAGAAAAGTATCGACGTCACCGTATGTGGCAATCGTCACTGTGCTTGTCTCCGCCAGCTCAAAGGTGACCCAATCCTGATCATCTGAGGGAGTGAAGTTTCTTTCCTGGGGCATCCCAAAATCGATCGACCTCGCCCCGGTCCGGCTGTCATCCGGCTCATACTGGTCGGGAGTCGCGCTCGTGAAATCGGCGAGGATTTGATACTCGCCCTGCTCAGTTCCGTCGTAGTGAATGACCCTGGCGTAGAAGCGGCCCGGCTTTTCAAGGAACATATCGATACGTGCGTTTTCTCCGTCGCCGCCGTCATCGTTACTGAAAAGCTCTATTCCATCTCCGTCATAGAGATCAAGATATGTATCGAGATCACCCGCCGTTTGGACGCTCAAAATGACATTTTCGCCGGGTATTTCGGCAATATCGATGTAATACCAGTCTTCGTCCGTGGAGGGCAGGATGTAGCTGCTCACGGGTTCGGCACCCAGGACCAGCCGGGTTGCCTCTTCCATCGAACCGTCCGGTTCGTTCGGATCGCCGTCGAAGGACGCGCTTTCGGTGTGCAAGCTGTAGTAGCCGCCGGTGGTATCATCATAACCGCGGACGGATACCCATACTGTCTGCCCTTGCCCCATAAGTAAGCGCACGCGAGCATTGGCGTCAATGCCGTCATCGTTTTCTTCGATAAGGACCGTTGGGTCATCGGGGCCGTACACTTCGATATAGGTATCGGTCTCACCGGTGGTGTACACGTCGATAATCATCTTCTCACCGGCGCCATCGGAACGAAGGACATACCAATCCGTATCGCCGGGGGGCCCTATTGTTCGATCTGTAATTGTCTCGTCGATGGAAATCTCGAGCGGGGAATCGACGGAATCGGGCTCAAACCGGTCCGATTCTACGTATACGTCATCCTCTGAGTAGTCATCGGCTCCGAGAAGATCGAAAAGCCACTGATCGACCAGGAGAGAGTGTTCCAGTCCGCTGATGATCGTTTCTTTCTTCACATCGATGATCTGGAAGAGCAGATGGAGCATCCCCGTCGTTTCGAATGATTCGCCGATAAGGACGTAATCCGCTTGTGCGCTAAAATCCCCTTCGGATACGTTGCGGGAATCCATCTGCGTGGACCCGTAGAGATAGGAATACGCCGGCAGGTGCGCTCGCACTTCCAGACCAGGCTCCGCCGCCGTTGTAATCCGCGTCGAAACCGTGAAGGAGAAGAGCTCGCCGAAGGGAGGCACCCCGTCCTCGAGCTCGATACTCCGGACCGCCACAAGCGCCGGTTCGCTTGCGCTATGGGGAACCGTATCGATCACCAATTTCACAACTTTATCAATGGCGAGCGACACGTCTTCGGGAATCGTGACACCGTAATCGTCGGCGTAGAGCCCCGGCCCGAACGTGAGAACCGCGAAAATCGCAAAGCAACCGATTCTGCTCTTCATCTTGCACCTACCTTCATAAAGCAGAGGATAACACATCTTGCACGCGGTGTCCCGCAAGGCGGAAACGCGTATCGTCACGCTAGGCGGAACGCGACTCGCTCCGTTTTTCTTTTTGAAAACGCGTTCCACCGACAAGCAGGAAACGGACCACCAACGTCCCGAACACCAGCCAAAACGGATACCTTGGTGAGACCGCCGTGAGCACGCCGCCGAGATAACCGAAAGGAGAGCTGATTGCATTGGTAATCGTGGCAAACAGCGAGACGGTTTTCGCCCGGTATTCGTCCACCATCGCGTTCGCCAGCATGGACTCTGCAAAGGGTGTAATGATGGCATAGCCCGTCGCTTCCAGGATGACTCCCAGAAGAGCGATAAGTATTCCACCCTCGGGCGATGCGGCGACGATCGCCACCCCGGCCGCGGAAATGGCAAAGCCGTACATGATCGCCTTTGACGGCTTCAGCCTGCTCAGCGTGGGCATAACGAAGATGAAGACGATCATCTTTGCCACCGACGCGAGGGCCGGCGTCAGCGATACAAGCCCGAGCGGGAACTTGAGCCCTTCCTTGAGAAGGATCGATAAAAAATACCTGTTGTAATAAAGCTGAATCTGCCCCAGCATCACCACCACGAACGCGCTGACAACCGACGGACCGCGCTTGAGCAAACCGAAGAGCGCTCTATATTCGGCAACCACCTCACGGAGCCGCGCGGCCTTCGCCTGGCTCATTTTTTGACGGCCGATATCCGTTTCGCGGACAAGCTGGTTTCTCAGGATGAACATACCCGTCATCGCAACAAAGGCGAACAGGTAGAGCCCTCTCACAGCGGGAACCAGTCCGGCGCGTTCGACGAGAAGGCCCGCCAGGGGGGCAAAAAAACCGGCAAGCGTGCTCGCCACGAACACCCACGAATAAGCATGGATCCTTCTCCGCGGGAGCGTATCTTCGACGAGAAGACAGGTCCAGGAAATACTGACGATCCGGAAGATGGAGTTGACTACTGCGGCTATGAGGAAATATTCATAGCCGCCGGCGAAAGCCCATATCAATGTCGGGATCGACCACCCGATGAGGTCGAAAATGAGAGCAGTGCGTTTCCGCCCCAATCTGTCGGTGATCACGCCACCGGTCAGGGCAAAAATCATTTCGCAGGCAAGTCCTACCGCCGCAACGGTGCCGATCTGCCGGGCGCTCAACCCGAGAGCCCTCATGTACAGCGAGGCGTAAGCTATGTAGAGATTATACGGGATACCCCATATCGGCTCGGTCATGATGCACGCCCGGGCGTTTCCCCTGAAACTACCGAGGATGAGCAGTGTGTGGTTAAGGCGGGATTTAATGAACTTGATCATGGGGCGGTTTCGTATTGTTCCTGCATCGGCTGCCTTAATGTGAGCGCATCAGCAGATTGTGATCAAGCGGCCTACCCTTGTCAACGAGAAACAATCGAGACTACTATGCCGTATGCACGAGCTTTCCGTAACCGAGAGTATCCTCAACACGGTTTTGGAAAGCGCCGCGACTCACAGTGTTTCAAGAATCCTGAAAATACATCTTGAAGTAGGAGAGCTCAACGGTCTGGAAGCCGAATGGATACAGTACTATTTCGACGTATTGAGCAAAGACACCATGGCCGCCGGCGCACAGATCGAAGTGCACAGGAAACCCTCGGAGTTCACCTGCCATGACTGCGGAGAGGTATTTCCACTCGATCTGAAGTCGGTTTCAAAGGTCACCTGTCCCACATGTGACGGCAAGAACTGCTCGCTCACGGGAGGGTCGGAATTTTACATACGTGACATGGAGGCGGTTTGATGCCAAAAGTCAAGCTTATAAGGATACGCGAAGAGATACTCTCCGAAAATAAAAACCTGGCTGACAGCATTCGTGCCGATCTCAGCCGCCGGCGTACAACGCTCCTGAACATCATGTCTTCACCCGGCAGCGGAAAAACATCACTCATCCTCAGGACCATCGACCTGCTTTCCAATTCGGTATCGATGGCCGTCATAGAGGCCGATCTTGACTCCACGGTGGACGCAGACAAGATAGCCGAAACGGGGACGGAGGCGATTCAGATAGAAACCGGCGGCTTCTGCCATGTGAACGCCGCGATGCTCGAGAAAGCGGCAGCCAAGCTCGACCTTGACGCCCTTGACCTGGTGATACTCGAGAACGTGGGCAATCTGGTATGCCCCGCGCAGGCTGATACCGGCGCCCACCTGAATGTGGTCATCCTGAGTGTCCCCGAGGGCGACGACAAACCGCTGAAATACCCGGTCATTTTCAAGGGAGTCGATGCCGTAGTCTTGAACAAAATCGACTACCTGCAAATCGCTCCGTTCGACCGCGAAAGCTTCTGGGAACATGTCAGGGCCCTCAATCCCAAAGCGGCGCACTTTGAAGTTTCGTGCACGAAAGGGACCGGGCTCGAATCCTGGGTCCAGTGGCTGAAAGGCCGGCTACAATAGGCCGCCCGCGGAATAGAGACTTATGGGCAGATCGAAAAACCCGCCTTTTGGAGGCGCCCTCATATCTTTCTTCCCAGCAGGTACTTCACGCCGATCAAAGCCGCGCCGAGTAATCCCCGGCGTTCGAGATACATTTTTGCGTACATAAAGGCCGCGTTCCGCGGCGGGATGGTCCTTTTCTTCGTGGAAACCAAAGAGAGGCTTCCCGTCGGGCAGGTAGTGACGCAGAGACCGCAACCGATACATCTGTCAAGATCGACCTGGGCGGTGGCCGTGCCGGTCAGCCCCACGGCGTCCATCTGGCATCGTCGCACGCACCGCCCGCAAGCGTTGCACAGTTCGCTGTCCA
>JAFGHN010000026.1 GCA_016930115.1 Spirochaetales bacterium
AGCGGAACATTCAACCAGAAAACGGACCGCCAGCCGAGCGCCTCCACCATCCACCCGCCGATGTTCGGGCCGATGATCGCCCCCACGGGGAAAATACTTGAAAACAGTCCGATGTAGCGCTGCCTCGCCTCCGGAAATTCGTCACTGACGATTCCGGCGGCGCAGGGCATGAAACCACCCCCACCGATAGCCTGTATCACCCTCGCGCCGATCAGCAGGTACACATTGGGAGCCAGGGCGCACAGAATAGAGCCCACGGTGAAGAGGAGCGCATACGCGACAAAGGAAGCCCTCCGGCTGAAAATCTCGCTCAGCTTTCCGGCCAGCGGCATCACGATGGTCTGCACCAGCTGGTAGGCGGTCAATATCCACCCCGCCAACACCAGCGTGGTATTGAGATCGGACATGATGACGGGAAAGGCGACTGAAGCGGAGGAATGACTGATGGAAGCGAGCAGCAAGGAGAGACCGACGACGCCAAAGACGATGTATCTGCGCATGTGTATTACTCTTAGAAGGTTCTCATGGTACGGCTTTTTGAACCGTTCGGCTATCCGGTGTCGGCGGCGATAGTTCTTCCACCGCCCTTCCTTACTCGAACAATCCGACTATCTCGTCTTTCGACAGAGATTTAAACATCGAAGTATCTTCTCCGATGACGTTTTTCACCAGCTCGCGTTTGGTGTCCTGGAGCTCGAGTATCCGTTGTTCGATAGTGTCTTCACTAATAAATCGATATGCGAAGACAGGCCTGGACTGGCCGATACGGTGGGTCCGGTCGATTGCCTGGCTCTCTACCGCCGGGTTCCACCATGGATCGACGAGAAACACATAGTCGGCTTCAGTGAGGTTTATCCCGACTCCACCCGCCTTCAGGCTTATTAGAAAAACGCTTACTTCAGGATTGTTCTGGAACTCGTCGATAACGGTCTTGCGTTTCCCGGAGGATATCGATCCGTCGAGATAGCAGTACGCCCACCGCTCCTGCTCAACGCGCTCCTTCAGCATCTGCAGAATGCGGACGTACTGGCTGAATACGAGTATCTTGTGACCTTTTGAAACGCTCTCATCAAGCTTCTCGATAACCGCGTCGAGCTTGCTCGATTGGGCCGGACCACCGACGAGGCTTGGGGCAATCGCAGCCTGTCTGAGCTTGGTGAGCGCGGTGAGAATCGCATTTGCCGCCATAAACGGTGTGCTGGACGCGAGGAGCCCTTGCACCTCGTCACGGAGCTTGCCTTTTAAGGCGTTATAGAATTGCCTCTCGACCGACGAGAGGGAGACATCAATCGACACTTCGTCTTTCGCCGGCAGGTCGGCGGCTACCTGCTCCTTGGTTCTCCTGAGTAGGAAGGGGCGCAGCTTCGCACGAAGAGTTTCTATGGTGTTCTCATCGCCGGTGGAAATACGCTTTCTGAACCTTCTCAGGAAATCGGTCTTTGATCCGAGGAGTCCCGGATTGAGTATGCTCATGATGCTCCAGAGCTCCTGGATGTTGTTCTCGACAGGCGTCCCCGACATGGCAAGAACACGATCGAAATGTAGTTGACGGACGGTCTTGTGCGATTTGGCCGCCGGGTTCTTGAGCGCCTGGCTTTCGTCAAGAATAAGTTGAGACCAGGTGACCGGCTCGAAGAGGTCGATATCACGTTGAAGGGTGTGATAACTGGTCACCACAACGCCGCGATAGGCTGCCACTTCAACCCGGTTAGCCGGCCGTTCCGGTCCGATGTGCGGATACGCCGGCATGGCCGGGAGAAACCGTCCGATTTCACGGATCCAGTTTGGGATAGTCGATACCGGCGCAACAACAAGATACGGGCCGGGAACCCCCTGTTCCTTAAGATGCGCGAGCAATGCGATCGCCTGTATGGTTTTCCCGAGACCCATATCATCGGCAAGGATACCGCCAAAACCGAACTCCGCGAGAAATTGCAGCCACTTCACGCCCGACTTCTGATACGGCCTCAGAGTACCGATCATTCCCCGGGGAAGGCGGAACCGTTTTGTATCGAAGCCGTTATTGAGTCTGGAGATGGCAGACCGTATACGCGTCAGGTCGAAATTGTCTCCGGCCTCGATAACATCTTCGATTTGTGAGATGGTGGCCAGATCGAATCTGCTGATCTGTATCGACTCTTTGCCCCGTTTACCCGATTTGTATAAGAGCCGCAGCCGCTCCAACGTTTTCATATCGAGGAGCCGGTATTCGCCGTTGACGGAAACGGTTCCCCGGATCAAATCGATGTCTCCCGGCGATACGTCATGATTCTCTATTCTGATCTTCAGGTCGAGCCAGTCTATGCCGGATGAAGCAACGATATTGAACGAACCAGCCTGCCTGATCGGCTTGTTGTCTCCTTTCAGAAAAAGACCGACGCCCGCGTCAAAGCAAGTTTCGCCGTACCGAAACAGAAACTCCGGGATATCCATCTGTAAGGAATATCCGTGAAAGCTGCTGAAGTCATTGGCGCAGAGTTCGAGGAACCACTCCAGCAGCGCCCGCTCCGCCGGGAAATCTCTGCGATGTACATGCAGGGTATCGTCAATACGAGTATCGGTAACAAGCGCGGCATCCAACCTGGATTCGATAGTCCGGCTGCCGTAGCTAAGCGCCGGATGGACGACGATTCCGCCGCTCCTTGCCTCAAGATAGAGTGCCAGCGCCGGTTGCGTACGCTTGATCGCTATCTTTCCGTCCGGCGGAACAATCTGCAAAAACGAAGACGTTAGTGCATCGGATAGAGACCATATTTCATCCAGCGTAAACCTGCTGTACCGGGGAAGAAGCCGCGTCAGGTACCGAGCGTGAAGTGTATCAATTTTTGTATAATAGATTATGTTATCAGGCCCGGTGTAGAAGTACGGCCCGATTCCAGACTCCCCGTATTCGATGGCGTCCGCAGGTACGGGGTCCTTTTGAGTTCCGGAAGATTCAAACACAAACCGCGGTGTAAAAAACGGAGCATCACGCTCCTGCAGCCCACCGAATTCAAACGAAACGCGTACACCCTGCAATTCCTCTATAAAAACCGGAGTATAGGAGTTGTTTTTTTTCAGAACGACACGCAGATTTCGGTTATTCACCAGGTGCGGGAGGACGTAGCCGAAGGGCACGGCCTTCGCGTTGGAATCCAGTAGCCAGGTCAGCAGATTCCGTTCGGAATCGGTAAGAGGCAGGAAATTCTGACTATCGCGATATGACTCGTGTCGTCCCGGATCGCCATCCTTTTTTATATATCGCGCTCCGGGGGTGACGACCAATGGATCCCGGGTAGTTGCATCTCTGCGGCCGCGATAAGCGTCGCTCATCTCGACGAGAAAAACCAGCGTGTAGTTCCCGGCTGCACCGCCTTCCTCTGCGGAGACCTTGGGGGGTCCGGGAAACAGGATATCCCGCCTTGAATGACTGTAGTTATTAAGGACATCTCCAGGAGACGTTATCCCGCGGGGTTTCTTTCTAGAGATTTTCGAAAGGTCGAACAGAAGCTCTTCATCCGTGTTCCGGTTGTCCCCCGGGCTCTGCGAGCCTGGTTTCTTGCCGCTTATCGGTTTTACGACACGTTTACCGGAGTAGTCGATCAGCGAAAAAATGCCCTGTTCCACACCCGTTATCAGAGCCGCGCCGACGTGTTTGCAGTGTTCGTCCCAGTCGTACGGGCAGTCGCATTTAGCTTCAAACTCACCCCGGTATCCGGCGGGCCGGATCATCACCGTGTATTCGTTATCACCCGAACCCAAAACAGAGAAGAAGTACCGCTCATTCTTGTCCTTCCCGGTCCGGTTCACACCAAGGAACGTTACCCGATTCGAGCGGGCGTATTGCTGCGCGCGATCCCAGATGACGTCAGAGAATAGTGATTCGAAATCTGAATCTATGAACATGGCTTTTGACCTAGAATGCAGATTAGAGTATTCCGCTTTGCGGAAAAGTCCCTCACTGATTGTGCCCTGGCATAGCAATTAGTAGACAATGCAAGAGATTGCGTCAACAACAATCCGCGGTTCGGCATACCCGCGCCGCTGGGCTGTCGGATCGCCCTCGTTTACAGACGGACAAATTCACAGTTGTATTTTAGATTTGGCTCGTTGTATTGCAACCGTCGGCACAGGTTCCGACTGCGTACTGAAACGCAGCGGAGAAAGCGGGATCGCGAACAATTCAACTGACAGGGATTTCGTCATCCACCCCAAATCGTCTGCATAACCGCTGATACTGCTGCCATAATTCCACAGGGAGGCGTTTGCCGAATTGGATGAAGAATTCCTTGTGCCCGTTGAGCTCCTCGACCCAGGTTTCACGATTGATACTCAACAGGGCGTTTATGTTTTTTGAGGAGTCTTCGAGGCCCGTCAAATCAAGGCTTTCCGGCGTCGGGACAAATCCGATGGGTGTTTCCATGGCCTGGGCTTCTCCCCTGCACCGGGCAAGTATCCATTCGAGAACCCGCAAGTTTTCTCGATAGCCCGGCCACAGGAACTTCCCCTGCTCATCTGTCCTGAACCAGTTGACATGAAATATCTTGGGCTGATTCTTCATCCGCAGCCCCATGAAGAGCCAGTGCCGGAAATAATCCGCCATGTTGTATCCGCAGAACGGCAACATGGCCATCGGATCCCGGCGCACTTCGCCGATCTTGCCAAACTGAGCGGCGGTGCGCTCAGAGGCCGTGGTAGCGCCGACATACACGCCGTGCTCCCAATCAAAAGCCTGATAGACTAAAGGAGCGACGTGTGCTCTGCGCCCACCGAATATGATGGCCGAGATAGGGACTCCGTGGTGCTGCTCGAGTCGAAAAGAGACCGACGGGCATTGGGAAATGGGGGCGGTGAACCGGCTGTTCGGATGCGCGCCGGTGACAATATTGCCGTTTTCATCCTTCTGTCCGGGTCTCCACGGGTTTCCCTTCCAATCGAGTCCTTCAGGGGGCGGGTCCCCGTCGCCGTCTTCCCACCAGACGGTACCGTCGGGCTTCAGAAGCACATTCGTAAATATCGTGTTCTTCTTGATAGTCTCCATGGCATTGGGATTACTCTGATAATTGGTCCCGGGGGCGACTCCAAAAAATCCCGACTCAGGATTGATTCCCCACAAACCGCCGTCTGTATCTATTCGCATCCATGCAATATCATCGCCCACGGTCCATATTTTGTATCCTTTGTGAAGCAACGGCTCCGGCGGCAGAAGCATGGCGAGATTGGTCTTGCCGCAGGCACTTGGAAATGCCGCGGCCACATACATGATCCTCCCGTTGGGCTCCTCCACACCAAGGATGAGCATGTGCTCAGCCATCCAGCCCTCTTGATGCGCCATAAAACTGGCAACGCGCAGCGCGAGACACTTCTTACCAAGGAGCACGTTCCCGCCATATCCGCTTCCCACGCTCCAAATCGTATTATCTTCCGGGAAGTGAAGAATGAGCCGCCGCTTGATATCGAGGTCCGCTTTGCTGTGGAGGCATTTGGTGAACTCGCCGCCGGTGCCCAATTGGTCAAGCACTTCTTTACCCATGCGGGTCATGATCCGCATATTCAAGACTACGTAGATGCTGTCGGTCAGTTCCACACCAATCTTGCTAAAGGGAGACCCGACAGGCCCCATGGAAAAGGGAACCACATACATGGTGCGTCCTTTCATAGAGCCTGAAAAGAAACCACCAGCCTTACGGTAACCGTCTTCCGGGCTCAGCCA
>JAFGHN010000171.1 GCA_016930115.1 Spirochaetales bacterium
CTCCGGATGCTCGAGAAGGTCTTCTCTCACGCTACGGTCACCATAGCGGTCAGCATCAACCAACCCGGGCTGCTTGACAGGCTCCAAGGACACTTGCTTTCCGATGACAAGATTTCCCTGCTGCCGGTCAGCGACAAGTATCCGCAAGGTTTTCAGGAAATACTCGTTCCCTTGGTAACCGGCAGGGAATTTCCTTACGGCTATGACGCCGTGAACATGGGCGTGATAATCTTGAGCCCGCAGACCGTCCTGGCGGTCTATGACGCGGTTACATCCGGGACGCCGGTTCTCTCGAGAGTAATCGCGGTTGGCGGCACCGGCTTCAAAGAGAACCTTCACCTCCAGGTTCCTCTCGGAACTCCATGGCAGGTGATTATAGAGAAGTACGGAAACAGCGACCGTGAGTACCGGTTTGTAAGAAACAGCCTGCTCACCGGGCAAACCATTGAAGACCCCTCTCTACCCGTTACCATCGCCGATTCGGCCGTCTACGCAATACCCGAGGCCCGCACGACTGAGCTGGTACCCTTCGCTACCCCGGGATTTTTCAAGGATTCCTATTCCAACACGTTTCCGCCGTCGGTGCTTCCCCTCCAGAAGCGATTGGACACGAACATCCATGGGGAAGGGCGCGCTTGCCTCTCGTGCTCCTTCTGTGCGGACGTCTGCCCGGTGGGTATTCTTCCCAACCTGCTTCACAGGTACGTGCTCCGCGAAATAATCGAAGAATCTCTCGTGCAATTCGGCATATTCAAGTGCATCGATTGCAACCTCTGCACATACGTCTGTCCTTCCAAAATACCTGTCGCCGGACTCATCAGCAGAGGAAAAGACCTGCTGCGGAAAGAGGGTTTGGGAAACGAAGAGGAAATGAAAAGGGATTTTTCGCTCAAGGGAATTTGATACATGAAGAAATTGCAGGAATTGTTGCACGCGACTGCACGGCTGAAACTCTTCAAGCCTTTTGCCGCGGTATTCGAGACTCTGGAAGGTATCATCTTTGGGCCGACCGAAATTACCGCCGGCGCGCCGCATGTCGTCGACAATATTGAGATCAAACGGTACATGACCGTGGCGATTATCGCCCTCCTCCCATCGACTATCTCGGGTATTGTGTTCTTCGGGTGGCGGGTATTGCTGATGATCATCGCATCCTACGTAGCCGGGGGAATCGTTGAGGTCGCCTTCGCCCTGATAAGAAAAAGGGAGATCGAGGAAGGTTTCCTGGTTACCGGCCTCATCTTTCCGCTGATCCTCCCGCCCACGGCCCCGATATGGGTTGTAGTTGTGGGCAGCGCCGTCGGCGTGTTTTTCGGCAAAGAAGTATTCGGCGGTACCGGCAGAAACATATTCAATCCGGCCCTGGTGGGGCGGCTTTTCGTTACCATCGCTTTCCCGCAGATCATGTCGGCATCCTGGCAGAAGCCTTTTTCCGATGCGATAACCACGGCCACCCCCCTTGCGAGCTACAAGTCCGCAGGAGAGTTGACCGGCCTCATGGACCTGCTGATGGGGAGCGTTGCGGGAAGCATCGGAGAAGTGTTCAGGATCGGTATCATCGCGGGCGGGATTTTTCTGATGCTCACGAAAGTCGCCAACTGGCGAATTCCGGTATCCTATCTCGCCTCGGTGGCACTTTTTTCCTGGATAGGGAATCTCATCGCCCCTGACTTGGTTGCGCCGCCGCTTTTTCAACTCCTTGCGGGCGGGCTTCTATTCGGCGCCATGTTTATGGCGACGGATCCTGTTACCTCGCCTTTCAATCATGAAAGCAAATTCATATTCGGCGGGCTGTGCGGGCTTGTGACCGTGGTGATAAGATCGTTCTCCGGTTATACCGAAGGCGTCATGTTCAGCATAATCTTCATGAACGCGCTCACGCCGCTTATCGATCACTTCGTGCTCAAAGTGAAATACAGGACGGCCAAGTGATGAAAGATAAACTCCTCTTGGTGCTCTTCGTGCTGATATTGGGAAGCATCCTCACGACAGCTTTGGTGGGAGTGGATCGTTTCACCGCACCCAAGATAGAAAAAAACGCCGAAATCAGGCTCAAATCGAGCGTGCTCGAGGCCCTCGAAGTTCCTTACGAGACGGAAACCGTCGAGCAATCCTTTGCGGACAACGTGAAAATCGCAGAAAAAAACGCCGTCACGTACTACATCGCCGCCAATGGTGACTACGCGCTTCCGTACGAAGGCGCCGGTCTTTGGGGGCCGATTACCGGGATAATCGCCATGAATCCGGATCTTGAACGGATATCGGGACTCACCATCATGCAACAGGAAGAAACCCCGGGCCTCGGCAGCCGTATTGCCGAGGACGAGTATCTTGAGGCGTTTGTGGGAAAACGGTTCTCACCGGAGCTCCACCTTGTGTCCCCCGGGACGGCAAACGACGAAAACGAGATCGATTCAATATCGGGTGCAACCATGTCGAGCAAGGCGTTTATCAAGATACTCAACACAGAGCGCGAGCGCTACGCCACCGCTTTTGGAGGAAATTGATGACTATCAAGGACCTGAAAAAAACCGAAAGCTTCAACGCCTTTATGAACGGTTTGTGGAGGGATCATCCGATTTTTTCGCTGATACTCGGCATCTGTTCCGCTCTCGCCGTTTCAAACCGCGTGGAAAACGCGCTGGCAATGGGGGCCGGTGTCACTTTCGTGCTTCTGGCAACAGCGCTCATTATATCGAGCTTGCGCAACCTGGTCCCCATGCGGGTGAGGATCATCACTTACATGATCACCATCGCCTCATTCGTCATCATCGTAGACAAGTTCCTCAAAGCTTACTTTCCCACGATCAGTGAGTCGATAGGACCGTACGTTGGGCTTATTATCACAAACTGTATCATCATGGGCCGGGCCGAGGCGTTTTACATCCAGAACAAGCTGGGCAAATCGGTGATGGATGCTCTGGGCAACGGCCTGGGATACACTTTCACGCTCACTGTAATTGCAGTAGTCCGCGAGCTCCTGGGCTTTGGAACAATACTTGGTTTTACCGTCATGCCGGAGGGCTTCACCCCGTGGGTTGTCATGGCCATGGCGCCGGGGGCGTTCTTTGTACTGGCGCTGTTCATCTGGATATCCCGTACAATCACCGGGATGGAATCAAAGTAGAGGAGACAGCATGGCACTGACACTTCTTACTGTTTTCGCCGCGGCGGTCCTTACCCACAACATGGCGCTCACCTACCTCTTGGGTATGTGTCCGTTTATCTCGTTATCCAGAAGCCTCCGTACTGCTTCCGGCATGGGAATCGCTGTTGTGTTTGTGGTAACACTGACCGCGATCATCAACTGGCCGATCTACAATCTGATTCTCGTGCCCACGGGAACCGAGCTCATCTACTACATCGTTTTTATTATTGTCATTGCGGCAAGCGTCCAGCTCGTTGAGATGATCATGGAACGGTTCTTCCCGCCGCTTCAGGCGGCCTTTGGCATTTTCCTGCCCTTGATTACGGTCAACTGCATCGTGTTGGCGGTGTCACTGTTCATGGTCATCCGTGAATACAATTATCTGACTACGGTCGTCTTTGCCTTCGGGTCCGCCGTCGGCTGGACCATCGCCATCGTCATTGTTGCGGCGATAAACGAGAAGCTCAGGCTGATTGCGGATATACCAAAAGGTATGACAGGCCCGGGAATCATCATGGTTATCCTGGGGATCATCGCCTTGAGCTTCCTCGGTTTTGCCGGCGTGGTCAATTTATAAGGAGAAGTGGGGCATGGCGTTTCTACCTATTGTTGTGATGAATCTGATACTCCTCGTCATCACTATTCTACTCATCATAGCCGACAGGCTTCTGGTAAATTACGGCACCTGCAAAATCACCGTGGAGAAGGACGGAGAGGAGAACAGCTTTGAGGTACAGGGAGGACAGCCCTTGCTATCCTATCTGATTGAGGCCGGCTATGAAATCAACTCCTCCTGCGGCGGCAGGGGAACCTGCGGCTATTGCAAGGTCCGCGTCACCGAAGGCGGCGGGCAACTTCTTCCCACTGAAGAAATCTTCATGAGCCGGGCGGAGAAAGCGAACAACATGCGTCTTGCATGTCAGTGCAAGGTGAAGAACGATATCAGGATTGTCATACCCAACTTTCTCGAGATAGTGCGGGAGATGGTGCGGAACAGGAAATTCGACGCCAAGAAACGATGGCTCGTCACAATTAAATGAAAGGGAAAGGTTCTGCGATGGAAGACAACGACAAGCTTTCCGGGCTGATACAAAAATACAGAGATGAGAACGGCACCGTCATCGGTCTCCTTCAGGATATCCACCAGGAGTACGGATACCTTCCCGAAGAGATACTGAACAG
>JAFGHN010000172.1 GCA_016930115.1 Spirochaetales bacterium
GGCGATCAGCCGGAGCTCTACAATCACCGATTCGTCTATCTGGGAGGCGTCGATCTGCTCGTACCCGGCACCGGCATCTTTGCCGGCGTACAGCTCACCGGCTCCTATACCTTGGATTTTCCCCAAGCCCCGGAAACCGATGTCGATCGGTTGGCTTCTTATAACGGCACGGCCCGCTCAAATACGCTCATCGGCGTGATTGAATTGCCCTTTGCCCGGGACACTATGAAAATCCGCCTGAACGGGCTGTACCTCTTTGAAGCCGAAGGGTACATGCTGATTCCCGAATATCGTTGGACCATCAACGATGATCTGGAGCTCCTGCTCTACGGGCAGATTTTCGGAGGCGAAGATACCGGTGGCAGCCCCTATTCCATGTGGGACAAGAACGACAACATCGGAATAACAATTACGTATCTTTTCTAGCAAAACACCGGGTGTCCTGTTAGGCGAAAGTCGCTACCGGCGGCGCGCCACAATGAAGGCCACGCCTGCCCCCCTTCGCTGACTCTTGCCGTCGAGTTGTAGTAAGATGCGCAAAGTCAGCAGAAGGATACACAATGCTCATAGTCACCGACATTTCGCTCTATGCAACAACGTCGCTCGTTTTCTCGATTACCGTCCTCTGCCTGCTGCTGTACCTCAGGTCCGGGGACCGAAATTCGAAAGACCTTCTTCTGATTCTGGTCCCGCTTACCCTCCAAATGGGTTTGTCGGCAATCATTACGTACGTGGGGAGGGTTTCAGGATTTTCGATAAAAGGTTACGAAGCGCTGGCGCTGTTGGCAACAATCTCTACCGTCCTCCTCACCGGGATCATTCTCCTGAACTTGAGCCGCTACCTGCTCAGGTTGTTACCCATCTATAAGAAACTTCGCTATCTCGGCGTCCAAATCATGTACTTTGCGCTGATCGTTTTTCTGTTGCTCAGCTTTTTCTTTGTTTTCCTGTTTGGAAGAGGAGACTGGTCAAAAACACTGCCGCTGGCGGTCAACAACTATTTTTCCGGCGCCAGCTCGCTGATGATCCTGCATGGATTTACGTCGCTGTTCCATCTCAAAGCCGCGCGAGGAAGAGAAGAGGAAGGACTGCTCAAGGGAATAGCGATCACTTTTATCCCGCTCATCGTGCTCTTTCCACTCGATATTATCTTCTTCAGAGAATACTCTTTTAAACTTGGCTATACTGTTTTTTCCGTATTTACAATCCAGATATATCTTTACTTGAGCCGTCACTATTTCAGGGAATATGAGACGGATCCGGGGCTCTTAAGCGGCGATTTTCTTACCAGAAGAGAGGACCTGTCGGACCGAGAAAAGGAGATAGCCGGGCTGCTCATTAAGGGAAAGACAAACAAGGAAATTGCCGGGCTTCTTTTTATCTCGGTCAACACGGTGAAATCGCATATAAAGAGCATCTATAAAAAACTCAAGATCAATAACCGGGTACAACTTCTGTATTTGGCGCGCAATGCCGAAATCCGGAAAGAATAGCAGATTTTATTGATAATCATCCTCAAGAAGCTGGACGCGGGGTCCGCGCTCGTGGTACAGTGCCGCATCATATATGCCCGCGGTCATTTCACCGACCAACGACGGGCGTAGTGCCGAGGAGAATCACATGGCCAATTTACCGGAACGCATCGAAAAAGCCTGGGAGAACAAAGAAGGTCCCCTGGTATTCACCACGGTCGACAAGAAAGGAACGCCCAATGCAATCTATGCGACTTGTGTCAGCAAGTACGACGGAAGCACCATACTCATTGCAGACAACTATTTCGATAAGACAAAAAAGAACATACAGAACGGCAGCAAGGGGTCCGTCCTCTTCATCACCGCTGAAGGAAAATCCTTTCAATTGAAAGGAACCATCGAATACCATACAAAGGGCCCGCTTTTTGATGATATGAAGAAGTGGAATCCGGAAAAGCATCCGGGTCACGCCGCCGCGGCGCTCAAGATTGAAGAGGCATATTCCGGCGCGGAGAAACTCCTGTAACGGATACGGGATTATGGCGCCGGCATGAGACGGGCCCCGGCTCGCCTGTCAATCGCCAGCATGTCCGGCACAAAGCCTTCAAACTGCGCTTTGTAAAGACCAGCGTAAATGCCGTTTAGGGCCATAAGCTGAGCGTGGCTGCCGCGCTCGCGGATGCCGTCGTCGGTAAGGACGACGATTTCATCGGCGTTGTGTATCGTCGAGAGGCGATGAGCTATCACCAGGGTCGTCCGTCCGGCCGACAGCTCTTCGAGCGCCGCCTGTATCTTGATCTCGGTTTCGTTATCAAGCGACGAGGTCGCCTCATCGAGAAGGAGAATCGGCGGGTTTTTCAAAAAAGCGCGGGCGATCGCCACACGCTGTTTCTGCCCCCCTGAGAGCTTGAGACCCTTTTCGCCTATATAGGAATCGTAGCCGTCGGGAAGAGACATGACGTAATCGTGAATATACGCCCGTTGAGCGGCGTCTATCACTTCTTCGTCGGTCGCCGTTACCCTGCCGTAAAGGATATTGTCCCTGATGGTGCCGGAAAAGAGAAACACGTCCTGCTGCACGATACCGATCGACCCACGGAGCGAAGCGAGGGTGATGTTGCGGATCGGAACATCGTCGATGGTGATCTCTCCTTCCTTCACTTCGTAAAACCGTGGAATGAGATTGCACAGCGTGGTTTTGCCTGCTCCCGATGGGCCGACGAGTGCCAGCGTTTTCCCGGCTTCGATATCGAGACTGATGCCTTTGAGAACATGTTCCTGCTCATCGTAGGAAAAAGTCACGTCTCTGAAAGCGATGGCACCTCTCACGTTTTCCAGCACAACCGCGCCGGGCGCATCGACAATCTCCGGTTTCTGGTCCATGATTTCGGTGAATCGCTTGAAACCCGTCATGCCCTGTTCGAACATCTGCGTGAACTGGGTGAGCATCCTGATTGGCTGGAGAATCAGATTGATGTAAAGAATGAACGCCAACAGATCGGCCACTTCAATGGTGCCCCTGTAGATCAACAATCCTCCCATCACTACGACGAGGACATTGAGCAGATACGTGAAGAGATTGAGCCCTGACATGAACACGGCCATTGTTTTGTAAGCCTCGTATCTGGACCTTTTGAAAACGGTGTTCATGGCATTGAATTTTGAGATTTCATGTTTCTCGTTTGTAAACGCCTGGACGACCCGGTTGCCCGAGATGCTGTTCTCGAGCTGTGCGTTCAGATCCGCGACCTTCTCACGGACTTCCTTCCACGCGGCGGACATCCGTCCCCTGCGGGACACCGCAAACCACGCCATCGCCGGTATGACGACTACCATCGCCAGGGCGAGCCGCCATTCGATCCCGGCGAGGATAATCACCGAGCCGAGAAGCATGGTTGCGGCGAGAAACACGTGTTCCGGCCCGTGATGGGCAAGCTCGGTAATCTCGTTCAAGTCGTTCATGATTCGTGACATGAGCTGTCCGGTCCTCGAATCGTCATAAAACCTGAAGGAGAGGGTTTGCAGGTGGGCAAAAACGTCCCGCCGCATGTCCGCCTCCATCCGTGTACCCACGACGTGGCCCCAGTAATTGACCACGTAGTTGAACAGGGTAACGAGGAGATAAAGCAGAACCAGAGCGCCGGAAAGCCACAACAGGCCACGTAAGTCCCTGGCAGGAATCACGACACCGACAATGTGGCGGGTGATAACGGGAAATAGCAGTTGAAGACCGGCTATGAAGAACGAGCAAACCATATCGAGGGCGAAGAGTTTGAGGTGCGGACGGTAGTAGCGGGCAAATCTCTTGAGAAGCGCCAAAGACGCGCCTTTGGTCAAAGACTCTTTGCTTTCGGGCATGGGTATCATGGTAACGACATGTCCCCGGGCTGGCAATAACCCAAATCCGGCAAAGCTTCGTACGAACGCGGCGGGCGGCGCGGTTCCTCTTAGAAACTCAAGTCCAGCGCGTCATTAATAAAGCGCATGAGAGGTGCGAGATCCGCGAAGACGTTTTCGATTTCGTCGATAAACGCGGGAGAGACAACTTCCCGGTCTTGAAAGGAGCGCCCGGCAAAGACGGTCTTCCGCTTCAGATCCTCCACAACGGGATGGTTTGCCGGATACCCCTGGGGAGAACGTTTCAACCGGTCTCCGTCCATAAAGGAGACGCTGCCGCTTTCGGCAATGAATTGTTTTATCCTGATCCATTCGTCGGTTTTCCGGATCATGGCGTCTCTGATGTTGTTCATGATTGTTGTCGGCGGAAGCCAAATTCCGCCGCCGGCGAAACTGTCGCCGGGTTGTATATGGACGTAGTATCCCGGCGCATGGGCGTCCTTTCCGGCTATGTGCCTGAACTGAAAACCGATATTTTCCTTATACGGCTGTTTGTTCTTTGAGAATCTGGTGTCCCGGTATATTCTGAAAAACGACCCGCCGTTTAACCGCGGGTCCGCTACATAGCTCGAGCTGATACCCGCAAGCCTGTCCTTCATCGCAACGACAAATTGCACGGCGGGTTCTTTGGCGTAACGTACGTATCTCTCCTTATTTTCCGCGAACCACCGCTTGTCGTTGTTCCTCGCCAGTTCGCTCAAAAAATCGAAAAGGTGCTTTGAAAAACCGAAAAATGCCGTGGTGATACCCCCGGGAATCGATTGTCTCTGTAAGTTCTGCCGCGCAGCGGGGCTTTGGGAGCCGGCTAATGCACCGGCGGTTTATCACCGCCGCCGGAAACCCGCTCCTCCCGCTTCCGCTCCATATTCTCAACCTGGTTTATCAGCCAGTAGCCAAGCGACTTTGCCTGGCCGGGATTCATAACCACACCAATCTGTGACTGTCTTGTGAACGGTGGTGATTCGGGCTTGCGTCCAATTTCGGGCCCCAGACCGTCGGGCGTTACGGAGTGAACGGTCTCGTCGGGAATCCCGACAAACTCGATAAAAAGATCAAACAGGACCTCGCCGCGGGGCGTCACGCCGCCCACGGCGCCGTTTGCGTACACGATATGGTAATCCGGATGCCGCTCGTATGTGTAGGTTACCGTTCGTTTTCCGTTTTCGTCTTTCATTTTTTCACCTCACGCGGCTTTCACCTTGGTCACCGGCCCATATACGTCCCGGGCGTCTGAATGCTCCCTTTCCGCCGAGCAACCGAAACATCACAATCACGAACACCAAATAAACCGCCAGCAACGCCGCCATAATAAGATACCGCGAGGGATCATTTCTAGCAAACCCGTAGGCCGGAAGGTTTATCGACAAAATGTAAGGAATGACCAGAAAAAAAGCGACACCCGATCCGTACATGTAGTCCGTGGCAACCGGGGTTTCGAACTCTGGATCAAGCACGCGCAACAGGGCGAGGCCCGTCGGCAGCGTGCCGGTGGATGCACCGTACAACATGATCGCCCGCTCGAACCGGTGGTCGGTGAATACGCGTGATGAAATCCAAAGGGTGTACACCATGGTTGCTACTCCAGCGACCGTGACCATGACAAGAAGCGGAATCAGGTTCTTGAACAGAACCGCCAGTGAAATTGCCCCGATCGACGCCGCGACGAGCAGGTCCACGGAAAAACCGCTGATTCTCGTCAAGGAGCCGTCATCAAGGACCCTGCCCACACCAGCTGCGTCGACCAGTTTTCGAACAACGATCGCGAATATCGCTGCAAATACAAAAGAAAGCCCCCAGAGATTTACCGCTAGCTCCTCACCGAGGGGTCCGACAAAACCGAGAAGCCAGCTCACCAGTTTGAGGAAGAGGTACGTCACAAGATAGACGCCGGCCACGACGGCCGCGTTGACGGTCATACTGTCTATCGCCTCCGATTCCGTGGTGAGAAACGCGCCCGCCTTTGGGTGCTCATGCTCGGCGATGACGCCCGAGCGGATCTTACTTTTTTGCAGAAGCTTCCCCTGTTTTTCGGTCAGCCAGCCTTTCCGTATCCCCAGATTGATGAGAAATACCCCTCCGAAACAGGCCCAAAGGAATCCAAAGGCGGCGAAAGTAAGCCCGATGCTACCCGCGCCTTCAAATCCAAGCTCCTGCCAGCCAAGGCCTATCGAGAGCGCCTGACCGGGGCCAAGCTCAAAGCCCAACGGCACAAAAAGACCAAAACTCGGGAATAACCGGGGGAAAACCGTTGCTATCGCAAGAAATGTCAGACCAAAGCCGATGATTCCCTGCACCGTCAGCGACGAGACAATCATAGTGGAGGTTGAAAGAATGGATTTGTTGAAAGTCTTCTTACTGCTTGTTCTCAAACTCATCGAGATGAACGAGATGCTCAACAGATGGTAGATGAGCGACTCAAGGCTTGTTTGAGGCAGTCCGAGCTTTGGAGCCGCGTAATTGTAGAAAGGAAGCAGCAAAAACCCGGCGGTGAGAGCGTTTGGTATGAGAAATCGCTGGAAAAACCTGATCTTCGCCCGTAGCAAAGTCGCGATGAGGAGAGCCACCGATATGACTCCAAAGTTCACAAAGAAAGTCCATTCGAAATTCATATTTCACCCCTTGCTGAAGTATAGCATAGCCGGATGTCGAAAATCGCCGGCCTCA
>JAFGHN010000173.1 GCA_016930115.1 Spirochaetales bacterium
AGCTGGGCGCGTGCTGGGCCGGGTCCATCGATGAAACCGTACCCGAACCGATATCATCGGCGGTGACCTTCGCCCCGGTGGGATGGATCGTAAAGGCCGCGCTGACGAATCTCGACCGCGGCGGAGTTCTCGCGATCAACGCCATCCACCTCTCCCCGATCCCGGAAATCGAGTACACAACCATCTACCATGAACGGACTATAAGAAGCGTCGCAAACAGCACGAAAGAAGACGCCGTCGGGTTCTTGAAGGAGGCGGCTGGAATACCGGTCAGAGTCCACGTCACGAAATTTCCTCTCGAGGATGCCTGCAAGGCACTCATGAGCGTCAAAGAGGGAACGCTCAACGGCGCGGCGGTTCTGGTGGACATGCGAGGCTGATGCGGCGGGCCGCGCCCCGGGAGCCGGGAATCACTCTGATTTCACCAGATACATCACGAACATATCGCTGTTGGTTGCCGTGTTTTTAGTCCCCACAATCACAACGACGTTGCGGCGTACAGTGATATCCAGTGGCGTCATGCCGTAATCAGCCGGGAAAACGAGCTCGTCCAGCTCGGCCCCGTCTTCGTTGTTCAATTTCACGATGCGGGCGGCCCTCTCATCGGCGGAAATTTTCATGCTTCCGCAGACGAGCACGTCGCCATCGGTATCGACGGCAAGGGCATAGCACCCTTCACTCGCGCCCGCATAGGTTTCGTACTGGTATGTCCAAAGCAGTTCACCGTCGCCGCCCGACCCGTCTTTCGAATACTTTTTCACCAGCCAGTCGTAATTCGCCCCGTCGCCGGAATTGACGGCACCCTTGTTCATATAACCGGCTACAAAAACGTTCCCGGCGGAATCGGTGTCCACAGCGAAGGCGCAGTCGTTGCGATTCTGTGCTCCGGCATAGCTCGATGACCATAGCAGGTTCTTGTCCGCGCCGTACTTCCGCACGTGCCAGTCGAAATCGTAGGTAGCGGCGTCCGGGTACGAAACGACGTTTCGCCCGCAGCAGATGATATTGTCTTCACCGTCTATGCAAAGACCCTCGCACCGGTCGTTCGAATCCGAACCGGTGTTATAATTGTAGATGAGCGCCGGCTCCCACAACGATTGGCCGGATGCGTCGTATTTCCTCACCGCCCAGGCCCCTTCTCCCAACCCCCAGCCGAGGAAGGCGCGACCGCCCGCATAGATGTTACCGCCTGCGTCGATAGCGACTGTGAGGCCTTCGTGCCAGGGGCTCGACGAGCTTTGCTGCCAGATGTCTTCCCACCGGAAAGTGCCGGTTGCGTCATATGCGATTACCAGGAAAGCGGTATGGTACGATCCCAGAGTGTAGGTTGTAAAAGTACCGGAGATCTGTCCGGTGAGGTAGACGTTGTCATCCGCGTCGACTGCAACGTCGTACAGCATGTCGTCGCTGGAAGCCTTTCCGCCGGCCACAATGGGCCCGACTTCCAGCTCGTCATCCCAGAGTTTGTTTCCGGAGCTGTCATACTTGACCGCATACGCGGTCGTCCCGTAGTCGGTTGTAGCCGGATCAGGATCGTAGTATCCGGCGGCGACCACATCGTACTGGCCGTCGATCGCCGCGCTGTAGAGGCAATCGTAGCCTCCGGCGAAGTCGATTGTCTTTTCCCACACCAGTTCGCCGATGAGCAGCCCGGCGGCCGGCGTGGCCGATACAGATGCGCCCGATGAAAAGTTGCCATCATCGTCAAACGCAAAGACAGTGTAGCGGCAGGTGGTGTCGTTTGTGACTCCGGCGTGAGTATAAGTGGTGCCCTTGCCACTGTATATTTTCGTTCCGGACTCAATCGTCTCGGGCGACTTGTCGAGGCTGAAAACAACAAGTACGCCCGCGAAATCGATATCCGAAGGATTGACCCATGTAAGTACGACACGCTCGTATCCCGGAACAGCGCATAGGCCCGTGACATTCCCGGGTGCCACCTTGTCGGGGAGGAGCCATTTGCAGCCACTCACGGCGAGCGCAGCCGCGAGTATCAGCACCGGTACGGCGGTTCCCATGCATCGATACTTTTTCATACCACGCCTCTCTTAGAAAATACTTGGTACCACAGCTAGTATAGTGGATGCACAGGCCAGCTCTCAAATTGCTATCCGCCATGGTGACGATCTATATCCCTTCGGCTATACTGCTTGCTCAAATTGAAGGGCCGGTCTGGTTTCTGCCATTACGCGGGCCGCGAATCAACAGAAGAGGTTTGTATGATTACCGTCTACGTATTTCCCGGACAGGGTTCACAATCGGTGGGCATGGGCAAGGCGTCTTTTGATGATTACCCCGATTTGGTGGCCAAAGCCGACGCGATTCTCGGCTACTCGTTGAAGACACTCTGTCTTGAAGACCCCGAGGGCAACCTTAATCTGACGCAGTACACCCAGCCGGCGCTCTTTGCGGTAACCGCGCTCGAATATCTGAAGTTGCAGGGTGAATCCGCGAAAAAGCCGGATTACCTTGCCGGCCACAGCCTTGGCGAATACGCGGCGCTCTTTGCCGCCAGCGCGTTCGATTTCGAAACAGGGATACGGCTGGTGCAAAAACGCGGCGAGCTGATGGGAAAAGCCCGGGGCGGCGGCATGGTTGCGGTTATCGGTCTTGACCGGGAACGCGTCCACGCCATCCTCAAAGACACCGGCATGGATACCGTTGAAGTGGCGAACTACAACTCTCCCGGGCAGACGATACTTTCGGGCCCCGTCGACGATCTGAACGCGATAGCCGGCGCATTCGAAGAGGGGGGCGCCCGCCGGTATCTTCCGCTCAAAGTCAGCGCCGCCTTCCATTCCCGCTACATGGCGGAAGCCGGACGGGCTTTTTCGGAATTCCTGCAGGGAATCAATTTTGAAAATCCCAAGATCCCGGTGATCTCGAATGTTACCGCCGGACCGTATAAAGAGAGGGAAATCAGGGAAAACCTGGTAAACCAACTGACCAGCTCGGTCAGATGGCAGGAGTCCATAGAGTACCTGCTTGCGCAAGGTGAATGCGAGTTCAAGGAGATAGGCCCCGGGACCGTCCTCACCAAACTCATCGAGCAAATCCGGCAAACCGTCTGAAAGGCTTAGGTACTGATCCGATTTCTGTTGAATTTGAATCAATATGCACAATCAGTGAGTAATTATTCATGAACACCCGACAGGAGGAGG
>JAFGHN010000174.1 GCA_016930115.1 Spirochaetales bacterium
GCCGTTACCGCAAAGGGCATCATCGTCGTGGCTTCCGCAGGGAACTCCGGAGAAGACCCAAACACGGTTGACGTGGACTACCCGGCCTCGTCTCCCTACACCATCGCCGTCGCTGCGACCACCTATACAAATACCATAGCCCCTTACTCGAGTCCCGGGATCAATGTGGACATCGCCGCGCCCGGCGGACGCGGCGAGATAGATCCCTGGACCGATTGGGTGATTACCCTTTCTGCCCGTCCGCTTGCAGATCAGCCGCTTGCACTGGACGACTATACCTACGCGGGAACCGTCGGCACTTCGATTTCCTGCCCGCATGTAGCAGGTATTCTGGCACTCTTGTGCACCGTGGATGACAGCATGGACCTCGATATGGCGAAAGAGGTGCTCAGACGCTCCGCTACGGATCTGGGCGCCCCCGGCTGGGATCCTGATTTCGGGTACGGCCTGGTAAACGCACTGGCTGCCTTTGGAGCTTACAGGCTGCTTCTCGATACGGGTTGGACCGGATACTCGGAAACCCGGCGCGCTCCTGTTTTCGAGCCGCTCGCCGCGGATGCCGAACCCACGGGAGAGCTCGCCGAGGAGAGCCTGATCATCCGTTACCTGACCGACGATGCGGCAAAGAGCATTACGGCCGCCGGCCGGCTGCAAGCGCTTGGAGCGGAACCGACGGCGAGATCTTTTGGCAAAGACCTGGTTGTCAAACCCCAACCCGGGGTCGACCCGGTGAGCCTGCGTGCAAAGCTCCTTGAAGAGCCCGATATCGAGGCGGTTTTCTACAACTACAGATACAGACCGCTCTAGCGGGCTGCTGTAACAGGCTGCTACCAGATATCGATTACCTGAAGATCATTCCAGGTGGCGGTGTAGGACCTCACTCCCGCGGAGGACTCCTCGTGGAAACTCTGGAGAGAATAGAGACGGTCCCGCCGGACGGTACGGGAGTCCGACGACAGCGCTTTCACTTCCACAACTCCCCGGGTAAACACGATGTGATTGGGGTCCACGTTTCCAAAGAAAAAATTCTCGGGCTCTTCCACTGCCGGATAGTCGTCGAAGGTTGCGCCGTCGCCAAGGCTCAGATCGACCGGCACCCAACCGAATCCGGGAAGATAGAACTCCGCCCAGTAGTGTATGCGTGCCCTTCGTTCGCCAAACACCAGAAATCCCGCGACAGGTCTGGACGGAACACCCACGGCCCGGGTCAAGGCGCAGAATAGAAACGAAAAAGAGTAGGCGTCCGCAGAAGCCCCGATGAAATTATCCTGAATTGTTTTCCCCGCGGGTTTTGTGTCAAAAACGAGAGTTTTGAGCAGAAAAAGGTATATGGCTTTGGCCTTGAGATAGGGATTCTGTTCCCTGCCGACGGCCGATTTGGCGACACTTACCAGGCTCTCATCGCCGGCGGGGATAAGCTCGGTAGCGGCGGTATACGTTCTGTAGAGCCTGTTTTCCGTGTCGTAATCCCTCACAATGTTACCTGTGTTGATTTTCGTTTCAAGGCCGTACCTGTCGAGCCAGAAAGTCTGATTGATTCTATACACCGTACCCGGCGCCGGATCCACAATGTGGTAGCGCGATAGCCCTTGATGGTCATCCCACAAGGGATCGGGTATCTTCAGGTACTCGATATTTCGCTGTTCCAGAGTCTTCAGCGGCCCCGGAACCCATATATCAATTGTAGAACCCGGATCGGCATCGACGTTGGTGACCTGGACGGAAAACAGTATCTGATAACCGCGCGCTTCACGCAGAATCTTTGTTCCCACCAGGTTCGTGACTTCAAGGTATACGGAATTGCTTATTCCCCTGTCTGTTTCCACAAATACGTTGCCCGACGTCGCCCCGTCTGGTACGCAAACACGTATTTCCTGATCGGTCCAGCTCAGGTAATCAAAATCCAGCTCGGACGCGGGAAGGTATTCCGTCTTCACCTCTACCTCACTCCTGACCTCGCCGGCGACGGCTATCGGTGTAAAAAGCACCTGCCCGGCTCCCTGTGAAAGCCCGAAATTCAATCCCGTGACAGTCACCGTCTGGCCAACCGTCGCGGAAGTCGAGCTCATCCGCTCGATAAAAGGCACCCCGGGCTTTACAGTTTCGCCCATGACCATGGGGATTCTGTTTTTGTTGGTGAAGAGAATCCCGTCACTTCTGCCGAGCCTGGTGGTCACGTAGACCAGTCCCGTCCCCGTATCCTCTGGTATCTGGACGCTTATGCTCGTGTCGGTCCATTCGAGATAGGATGAGCTTGTCGGCCGCTTCCCCGATATCGAAACGGAGCCGTTTCCGCGCACACTGCCAAAATTGCGGCCGCTGAGCACAAGGACGCCCCCGGGAGTACCTATTGAAGGCGAAATACTCGTCAGTACCGGGGGCTTTTCTGATTCATACAACGATACCGCGAGAACGCAAAGCAGCAAAATAAAAACAGCAACCGGCAAGGTCGCCCGGTTGCGAAGGATACGCGCCATCAATCTCATAGGCTATGCGGAACGGGCTACTCAATTTGCCCGGTAAACTCCTTGTAGGGCTTGACGTTGATTTCCATCTGTATGGTGTAGATATTCGCTTCAGAATCCACGGCAACTCCAAGCGGGAAGAATATGACGGTTTCCTCCGGCTTAACGGGAAGGCTCTTTATGAAGCTTTCGTACCGGATACCGTCCCCGCTTTGCCGGTCGGACAACCAGATTTCACCGTTGGCAACGAGAACCAGATTCTCCGCCGCATCGCCGAACGGTGTAATATACGCATCGATAATAAGCTCCTCGGCCACCAGCCTGACATTCACCGACCGGCCGACCACCGTCACGTGCCTGCTCTCGGCGTCCCAGGTGATCTCCTGATTGCTGTCAAGCAGTTTGAGCTCTATGTGTACGGAAAGGACTCTGTCACTGATGAAGTCGAGTAACTCTTCAATATCGTCTGCTGAAGCCTGAAAGGAGATGAACAACGAGAGAAGTAGAACACAGGCTGCTTTTTTCAATCACGACCCCGTTTGTAGTCAGCTGCTTTTATGAACGTCGGCTCGCTCAGGTACTGTAGCCTCGTATCCTGCGGCAGCGTAAAAATGAGAGCTCCGCCGTTCCCCCGGGCGTCGAGATACTCGATTATTTGTTCGAAAGAAGCGAACTGTACGTTTTCAAAATGCGTTCGCGTCACCGTATCGAAACCGAAATCGTCACGCCGGTTGAAAATACTCACCATCAGACCGGCGCCGAGGACAAGCACGAGAAGCAGCACCGCAGCCATCGCGGGCGCCGGTATCAGCAGCCGCCGCTTCCACACCGGCCGCGGATACAGGCTCGAAAACTTGTCACTCAAGAAGCTCCAGGCCAGTCTTTTGCTGGGCGCGCAATCCGGTATTTCCGCATCATGAAGGACGGTTCGTACATCCTCAAAACCTGCCAGTATCTCTCTGCAGGAATCACATTCGCTTAGATGGGCCTCAATCATGGAAACGAATCGCTCATCAAGTTCGCCGTCAAAGAACGCCGATAGAATATCCTTTTCAGGACACATCCACTTCCTCCTCGTCGAGGTGTTTCTTCAGTTGTTCCCGGGCCCTGAAAACCCGCACTTTTACGTTTGACTCCGATATCCCCAGGACCTTCGCAATGTCCCGATAGCTCAGATCTCCATATTCCCGCAGTACTATCGCGGTCCGCAGATTGAAGGGGAGCTTTTTCAGGGCCCTTTGAACGATCCTGGCGCTCTCATTCCGGAGCAACTCCGTCTCACCCGACCGGGTTGGGGAATTGAACTCCTTGGAATACTTGTAGTTGGCCTTCAGTTCCCTGCCCCGCCGCTTCTCGTGATTGAAAGCCAGATTTTTCACGACGCGGATCAGCCAATACCTGGCCTGATCCTGATCGGGCAAGGGAATTACCCGCTTATAGTACCTGATGAACGCTTCCTGGCACAGGTCTTCAGAGATATTCTCATCGCCGGTAATCCGGAAAGCAATTCTATACAGCAGGGGATAGGTAATATCATAGACGTATTCAAAATTCCCCGGCTTCGTTTGGTTCTTACCCATTTTATAAACAACAGTGCGAGCCATCGGTTACAGCGGCCTTTAGCTTTCCCGCCGCCACCGCGTGCCTGAGGCGGTGTCTTCCAGGATTACTCCATGCCCGGCAAGCTCATTGCGCAGCGAATCGGCAAGCGCGTAATCTCTGTTCCTGCGTGCTTCCTCCCTTTTTTCTATCAATGCCGCCAGTGACCGGTCAAGCGTATTTTCCCGTACCGCCGCCCGTTCCAGATCAAGAGCGAAAACGCGATCCATTGCAAAGGCGGCGCAGAGCTTCTCGCCGCCGCCGAGGTTCTCATCCTTCATCATGTTCCATAAAACGGACAGCGCCTTTGGCATATTCAGGTCGTCGCGTATCGCGACGGCGAATTCATCAAGATACTCCCGGGCCGGGGTATTGAGCTTTTCAAGCGGCGCCGGAGGCCCGGCCTCCCTGAGCCGGACCAATCGCTCAATCAGATTACGCCTTGATGACCGGGCGCTGCTCATCGAATCTTCGGAGAAATTGAGCTGCGAGCGATAGTGAGCGCCCAGGCAGAGATATCGAAAATCCTCCGGATCGTAACCCGAGTCGACAAGACCCTGGAGCGTCAGGAAATTGCCCGTCGATTTCGCCATCTTTCCCTGGTTCATCAGGAGGAACTCGCCGTGGAGCCAGTAGTTCACCCATTTCTTGCCGGTGGCGGCCTCGCTCTGGGCTATCTCGTTGGTGTGATGAACCGGAATATGATCGACTCCTCCGCAGTGTATGTCGAAATGCTCGCCGAGGTACTTCATGCTCATCGCGCTGCATTCCAGGTGCCAACCGGGGTATCCCCTCCCCCATGGCGAGTCCCACATCATCGTCTGATGCTCAAACTTGGAATTTGTAAACCAGAGCGCGAAATCCGCGGGATGTTTTTTTGTCGTATCGACCTCGATTCTCGCCCCGGCCCTGAGCTCCTGTTTATCGAGCAGAGCCATCTTGCCGTAGGATTCGAATTTGCCCGTATCGAAAAAGACGTTACCGTTTGCGATGTAGACATACCCCTTTTCTTCGAGCCTGCGTATGAGGTCGATCATATCCTCAATGTGCTCGGTGGCCCGGCAGGCCACGTGGGGTCTCAGGATGTGGAGACGGTCTGTATCGTTGAAAAACGCATTTGTGTACATCGCGGCGATTTCCCAGACGCTCATACCCTTCCGTCGTGCGCCTTCGAGCATCTTGTCTTCTCCGTCGTCCTCGTCACCGGTCAGGTGACCGACGTCGGTGATGTTCATGACGTGGCGCACCTTATACCCTGTGTATTCGAGCGTCCGGCGCAGAATGTCCTCGAAGATATAGGTCCGCATGTTTCCGATATGGGCGTAGTCATAGACGGTTGGACCGCAGGTGTACATACCCACGGCATCCGGTTCGATGGGAACGAAATCCTGGACCTCCCTGCCGAACGTATTGAAAAGCCTTACCTGCACGCGGTTCTCCTCTGGATATTGTAACGGGTATTGCTTAGTATACCGATGTGCCAGACCTCCGTAAAGCTATAGAAGATATGCACTTCCGCGGCGCCGTCCTGTTTGACGAACCGATGGACGCCCACACCAGTTTCCGGGTTGGCGGACCGGCGGATGTTCTGCTCAAGCCTGCCTGCTCTGATGATGTGGCGGCGGTGATGAAATTCGGCCGCAGGCATCCGGTTTTCATACTCGGCGCCGGAGCGAACATCCTGGTTTCCGACCGGGGAATCCGCGGCATCGTGCTCGACATGAGTGGATTCGATTCCTGTACCGTCACCGGCACTGATATTGTGGCCGGCGCGGGAGCGGCCGTAAGCGATGTTTCAGAGATCGCAGCGCGCAACGGCCTTTCGGGGCTCGAGTTTATCTACGCGATGCCCGGCAGCGTCGGCGGATCGGTGTGGATGAACGCCCGTTGTTACGGAAAATCTGTTTCCGATATTATCGATTCTGTCGAAATAATCGACGAGGATGGGCAATCGCGGCGAATCGTCCCGTCTCCAAGCGAGTTTTCCTACAAAGTCTCGCCTTTTCAGCGAAAAAGATGGGCGATCACCTGCGCCCGTTTCAAACTGCAAGAGGGTGATAAGCAGGAGATCCTCAAAGAAATGGATGAACACCGCCGGGACAGGGAAAGTAAGGGCCATTTCGCCGCGCCGTCGGCCGGCTCAATCTTCAAGAACGACAGAAGGTTTGGAATGCCGTCGGGCAAAATAATAGATTCACTCTCGCTGAAAGGGACGGCGGTGGGCGGTGCGCAAGTTTCCCCGGTCCATGCCAACATCATTATAAACAACGGGGGGGCCACCGCGGAAGAGATATTCGAGCTTATCCGCTTGATCGAAAAGAGAGTGCGCGACACCTATGGCTTCGAGCTGGAGCGGGAAGTGCTCCTTGTCGGCGATTGGGAAAAGGAGGCAGACAGGTGACGAACGATGAAACCGACCGGCTGCTCAAGAGCGCGAACCTGACCATGCCGGAATTGAAGGCGCTCGCGGCCGAATACACCCCGCAGATGTTGAGTGAAATCTGGACAACTCTGGATACCGGGCTCGCCCGGAGGATATTCCTTGCCCTCGGCATCGACAAGAAGGCCGACCTCATCAGCTGGCTGCCCGACAGCGAGCAGGAGAAGATAATCACCTTTCTATCGGAACAGAACACGAGGCTTCTCGTCGAGGAAATGGAGCCCGACGACCTCGTAGATCTCATGCAGTCGGTGTCACACGAGGTCCGCCGCTCCGTGTGGGAGAGCTTGAGCGACAAGGCGAAGAGGGAAACGCTGTTCCTCCTTCGCTTCGATGAGGATGACGCCGCGGGCCTGATGACGCCGCGATATTCCGCCGTGCAGCAGGGATTGACCGTGGCGGAAACCATCAGGTTTTTGAAGAACAAATCCTCCGAGGCTGAGACGATTTACTACGTGTACGTGGTGGACAAACTGAACAGACTGAAAGGGGTTCTCTCTTTGCGGCAGCTGATCATGGCGGCGGATGAAACGCTTGTGAAGGACATCATGCTCACCGATCCGATATACGTTCGCGAAGAGACTGACCAGGAAGAGGTGGCGCAGATACTTCAAGCACATGAGTTGATTGCCTTGCCTGTAGTAGACGAGGCGGGGAAACTCCTCGGTATCGTTACCTTTGACGACGTCATGGACGTAATCGCCGAGGAACACACTGAGGACGTCTATAGAATGGGCGCGATGGGCGGATTCATAGACCCTTACTTAAGCACCTCGATCCCACGGTTGGTATGGAAGCGGATCCCCTGGCTTGTGCTGCTCCTCCTGCTGGGGACGGTCACGACAAACGTGCTCCATCATTACGAAACGATGATCGTGAACGCCGCGTTTCTGATCATGTTTCTTCCGGTCATCACGCAGACCGGTGGAAACGCCGGCGGGCAATCTTCAACGCTGATGATCAGAGGGCTTGCCACCGGCGAAATACAGCTGCGGGACTCCAGGCGCATCCTCTGGCGCGAGTTGCTCGTGGGAGTGATACTCGGTATCGCCACGGGCGCCGTGATTTTCCTGCGGAGCTATTTGATGCCCCCGGGTGTCGAGTTGAGCCAGGCAATCGCGATAGGGAGCTCGCTCATCATTGTCGTGTTCTTTTCGACGCTGGTCGGCACTTTCGCACCAATCCTTATAGCACGGCTCGGCTTCGATCCCACCGTCATGTCGGCGCCGCTCATGGCCACCTTGATCGACGTGGCGGGTATTACCATCTACTTTGAGACGGCTGCGTATATTCTGCGTTTTTAGCTTTTCGTGCGCCACCCGATTCGATAGCCAAAGCCGGCCAAGACAAATTCGCCTGCGCGTTCCAGTCTCGCGGGCTTCGCCGCCGTTTTTTGCATATCCCGCAAAGTCTGTAACTCCGTCGCGACGTCTACCGCCATATACCAGCCGGATAGTGACCTTGTCTTTCCACGCAGCTCCGCGGACAGGAGCAACCGCGCAGCTTCGTCTACAACCATCGCGGCTTCAGTTGAAAGAGTAGCGGTGCCGCCCTCAAGCTTCAGCGGCAGGCGAACCGCCCACTCAAGCGGCCGATCGGCCCCGCCAAACACCCTGCCTGACAGCGCGATACGCCCGAATGGAAGCGCCAGTGCTGCACGAAGTTCCGTCCCGGCGGATAGCTCCTGCAATGCGGTCCTCGCTGTCTTAATACGCGCTTCGCCGTTCAGCGCGAGTGAAAGCGGGCCCGCGTCAAGCTCGATGTCGAGCTGTAGCGATTCATCCGCCGCCCTGAAGGGAATCCGCACGAGCGGCAGTGTTTCGAGCTCAACTCTATGGGTGAGGGTGGCCGTCACCGGAGAGCTTTCCCCCGCGCACAACCTGTAAGATATGGAGAGCGGTACCCCTACCGGTCTTCCCCGGATATCGAAATAACCTCTCGTTGCGCCTGAAAAAGTGGCCGAAAACCCGAACCCGGGCGCGTCAACATCGAAGGTCGAGGACACCGCGGCCTGGGCCGCCGTGTGCCGCGAAGCTGAAAGAGCGATGCCGCCCGAGAAGCCGACCACACCCGGCTTTACGGAGAGACGAAAAAGCCCGTGAACGAGGGTATTATCCGCGGCGGGCTGGCGCTCAAGGAGCCAGCCGTCCGGAAGATAAGGCGCCGACGGTTGTGAGAGAACCGCCAGAAGCTCCGCGGACATCAAATCGCCGCCATAGCCGGCATGCGCACCGCCGCAGAAAATCTCCGGCTCGTAAAACGAGAAAACGCTCAACGTCCCCGGAAAGGGCCTTACAACGATACCGTACTCCTCAGGGGCCGGAGCGCCGGTCTTCGCCTCCGCCGCCCTTTCCAGGGCCGCGGCACGAACGCGGCTCCACTGGCCTCCCGGCGAGCAGAGAAGCCTGATAAGATCACCGCGTTCGATGAATCCCAGGGAAACTGCGGGATGGCTCGCGTACAAGCGGTGTATCCCGACCCGGGTGTCGCTGTATAGCGAACCGACGATCGATAGATCACCCGCTTCAAAGTATGCCGAAAAACGGCCGCCTTCTTCATCTATGTCCGCCGCGAGCTCTCTGGAAAACGGCAGGAGGAACGCCGGCGGGCTGGCCCCCGCCCCGGAGAGCGCGCCAGAAAGCGGACCCGTGGATTCCCGCTGAGAGTCCAGCGCAGCGCACGGCGATAGCGCGCCTATGCCTGCCGCGGCGAGCATAAGAGGTAACTTCGCAAGTTTCACACTACTCCAGACGGAATAGAACGCGGTTACATCAGCTTCGCTTCACCGGCGCCCGGCGCGGCACCCGGCGCGCCTTGAAGGTTGAAAATAAATCGTGACACTATTGTGTTTACGGGGTGTATCCGGAGGGGACGATGTGATCATTCTGACGCTCAATTGCGGAAGCTCATCAGTGAAGTATCAATTGTATAATTTCGCCACGGGTTCGGTCATGGCAAAGGGTGCGGTCGAACGTGTCACTGTCGGCGGATCATCGATCAAACACCGGGTCGTGCACGGCGGCGACCGTTTTGCGAAATCCACAATTGCGGAACGTGGAAACCGAGATTTCACGTGACGAGTCGCCGGTCAGGGTGTTCGTTATTCCGACCGATGAGGAGCCGGTGATGGCCGAAGATACCTATGCGTTGACAAGAGGGTCTTACGACGCCCACACAAGATTCGCTTACAGCTTCCAGAACAAAGACTACAGGAATGCGGAGCGCGAGGAAGCGTTCCGGGAAGACGTCCTGAAACACCCGGGTATCGAAAAAATCGTAGCAAAATCATAGCAGGCCGCCGGGCTTTCTGCGGCGTCCGGGAGCGGATTTCCCGGGTGGCGGCCGCCTCCGCAACTTTCGTTATGACCCCGCTTTCAGGTCGTTTTCCCGAGAGATTCGTAAGCGTCCAGTATCATGCTCTCGGTTTCTTCCCATCCTACGCAAGGATCCGTTATGGAGACACCGTACTTCAGATCTTCCAAGTTCTCAGGGATAATTTGGTTGCCTCCAAAGAGATTACTCTCGATCATGAATCCGATGATCGAAGTGTTAGGGGCCATTCTCTGGTCGATAAGCGACCTCAGCACCCACTTCTGGAGCGCATGGTCTTTCCCCGAATTCCCGTGGTTGCAGTCGATGACGATGGCCGGGTCGATCCCCTCGGAACGGAGAAGCCGCTCCGCCTTTGCAAGATGCACGGGCGAGTAGTTTGGTGCATCGCCGGAGCCGCGTGAAATAATGTGTACGTCCGGATTACCCTTGGTGGTAACCACGCAGGTATTTCCCTCCTGATCGATTCCGATAAAACTGTGAGAGCCGCCCGAGGACTTAAGCGCGTTTACGGCGCTCGCATAGCCGCCGTCGGTACCGTTTTTGAACCCGACGGGCATCGAGAGGCCGCTTGCCATCTCCCTGTGCGTCTGGCTCTCGGTGGTCCTGGCGCCGATCGCCGCCCAGGAAATCAGATCATCGATGTAGTTGGGCACAATGGGATCCAACATCTCTGACCCCGTGGGTACTCCCATTGAGGTGATTTCCACCAGTATTTCCCGGGCGATCTTCAAGCCGTAGGCCATGTCGTACGACCCGTTGAGATGCGGGTCGGTTATCAGCCCATACCATCCGAGCGAGGTCCGCGCTTTCTCGAAATACACACGCATAACCAGGTATATCCTGTCCTGCACTCTTTCGCGAAGCCGTTGTAGCCTTCGCGCGTAGTCCAGCGCCACGGCCTTGTCATGGATCGAGCACGGTCCGACGATACCGAGAAGCCGGCTGTCCTGTTTCGCGATGATCTTCCGGATCGTCTCCCTGCTCTCAATAATCGTGTTGAGACCTTTCTCCGAAAGCGGCATTGCCTTTTTGAGCTCCTTCGGGGCTATAAGGGGGGTGTAAGAGAGGATTCGCAGATCACTTGTTTTCGTCATAGCTTTCTTCATATCTATTCCCGTATATTCCTAAAATTGCAGATCGATCATGATACTGCCGGTATAGGGCACTCCGGCCATGTTGGCGCCTTTGAGCGCGTAGGCGCCGCGGTACCCAAGCGACAGAAAGTTGAATATCGTAAGAGCAGCCTCAAACCCCGCGGACGCGAGTATCCCGCTGTCGCTGTAGGTCGAATTGAGGTAACGCCCGGCATAGACGCCCATATCAAAAAAGACGTTCACACGGGGATACAAATCCTTCAGGAACAACTCCGGGCCCGCCAGCCGGACTTCAAAGTTGTTTACCGCGTTGTACATCGTGCCGTAGCTATTCTTTTCAAAGCCGCGCATCAACGTCCCGAGAGACACCGGCTTTTGCTCGCGCTGGGGAACGGCGTCGCCAAGCACGATATTCCCGGCGAGGCGATTCGCGAGATAGAGCGCAAACAAGTTGAGCCCGTCAGCACGGCTTTGTGAAAAAACCGGGAAGTAGCTGATGAAAGAGGCCTCTATCAAAGAGTAGTTGGTGTATCCCGCCAGGGAGTTCGCAAAAAAACCCGGCGCGAAAGTTGCGGTCACTTCACCCCGGTATCCCCTGGGAAAGACGCCTTTTTCAACAGCATCGAGAAATCCGCCGATCGCGAGCTCGTTCCAGACGGCGCCCGACCGGTCCGGGTAGGCAGTTGCATCGCCGTCAAGCCCGTAGGACCCGGTGCCGTTCTCCAACGGATGCATCCAGGAAATCCCGTATTGGGCGTATACCGCGAGGTTCCCCCGCGGCACCCGGACGGCGGGGTTGAGGAATTGCTGAAAACGGATGTCTGCGCCCAGCAGCACGTTGTTGTACGACTGGAGATCGCGAAAACCTTCGCTCTCTATATCGACGGAAGCCGGATCGACCGGGGCTCCCGCTGCATCCGTCCACAATTTTGTGTGCCCGTATCCACCCCTTCCTATGAGAATGAGCTCGGTAAGATTCCCGTCGATAACTTCCAGACCGGAATAGCTTACCCCAAGCCGGTAGTAGGTCGGGAAGAAATCGAAAAGGAACTCCGGGTTTGTTTCTATTCCGTCGAACACAAAGCCAAAATCACCGGCGGTTGCCGTGACGGTCAGCATGAGAATAAAAAAGAGAACAGTCACTGTTTTTTTCACAATACTCTATCCTTTTTGGGCAGACCTACTATAGCGAGATCTGCACGCGCTGGTAAGCCCCTTCTGATAAAGTATAATACTACCCCGGTAGCACATGATGAAGTTGAAGTCAGAATATGCACGGTTGATCGCCTGCGCAATCATAGTATCCTCGCTCATGCTCTCCTGCCGTCCCGAAAACCCGGATGCAGCGGCTGCCGGGAGCGATGCCGGTGTTGAGGATCCCGCTCTGGCGCTTCTTTCGACGCTGAGCGTCCGCGAAAAGATCGGCCAACTGCTGTTCATGGACCTCTGGACCGATGAAGGAGAACCGCTCACGGAGCTTACGGATTCTCTGAAGTCCGATCTCGAGGAATTGGCTCCCGGCGGCGTGGTCTTTTACGGGGCAAATCTCAAGAATCCGGAACAGGTGAGGGAGTTTGCCGCATCGATCACGGAACTGCTGCGTGTTCCGCCGTTCCTGGCAATCGATCACGAGGGAGGGAGTGTCAACCGCCTGGATGACAGCGGACAGATCAAGGCCACCGACCTGCCTCCGGCGGCGGCAGTGGGCAAGACCGGGGATCCTGAGTTGGCCCACCGCATCGGCCTTGTGATGGGAAGGGAGCTTTCCAGCCTTGGGCTGAACATGAACTTTGCCCCGGTCGCCGATCTGGTTACTTCCGCCGATTCGGTGATCGGTTCACGCTCTTACGGAAGCGACCCGGCGCTGGTGGCCGATATGGTCAGGATGATGGTGGCGGGGCTGCAGGAAACCGGGGTGTGCTCGGTGATCAAGCACTTCCCCGGCCACGGAGGCTCGACCGGAGACACTCACGCAGGGGCGGTCTTCCTTGACAAGAACCTGGACGAGCTGTTTGCGTATGAGCTCGTACCGTTCGCCGCCGGCGTTGAAGCTGGAGCGGACGGTATTATGGCGGCGCACATTATCCTGGGGGCGCCGGGCGCCGGGGGCGCCCCGGCCACACTCTCCCGCGACTTGCTCACCGGTGTTTTACGGCAGCGCCTGGACTTTGACGGATTGATCATCACGGATTCCCTCACGATGAAAGCCCTTTCGGAAGCCGACGGGCCGGCGGTGCAGGCCATTCTCGCCGGCGCGGATGTCCTGTTGACTCCCGGTGACGAACGCGCGGTGAGCGCGCAAATCCTGACGGCGTTGCAGGAAGGCACGCTGTCCGCGGAAAGAATAGACGAATCGGTATTGAGAATTATCCGGACAAAGCTCAAGAGGGGGATAGGCAGCAAACCTGCCGTCACGCCGGAGCAGGCGACCGAAGCGCTCGGCAGCGATCTCCACCGTCAAGTGGTTTCGGAAATCCAGCGTTTCCACTCTTCAGGCGAGTAACCAACGGTGCACCGATTTCCAAACCGCACAATCGGCATGAGCAGCAGGAGGGGATCTTCCAGGACTTCCTCAAGTATATCGAAATCCATATACCCCATTCCCCGCTTATTGTAGCGTGGGCTTGTGGCGTCGATCAGTTGTGATGGCTCGATGACCCTGCAGATATTTTCCAGCTCTCCGCGGCTCAGACCTTTCTCAGTCAAATCCCGGAAATGGCAGTCGATCCTTCGCTCGCTGAAGAACCGGAGCGCCTTTTTTGTGTCGTTCGATTTGCGTGTACCGAGAACTTGTACCGTCACGATGCGATGAGCCTATCACAGAACCGGCAGGCGTGCGAATCTCGCGCGGACACGGGGCGCCCGGGCCAGTCGGTACACAGGCCGGCGGCGACGCGCGGCAGGAAGGCAGGCAAGCAGGTTGAACAACCAATAGTTCCATGATACCAACGTACGAGGGTGGAAACATGAGAAATTTGAAGATTGCCGAAATATTGAGAAACTCCCTTGCCGGCGCGGAGATTACCGTTTCCGGATGGGTACGTACAAAACGTGATTCAAAGAGCGTTTGTTTTCTCGAAATAAACGACGGCTCCTGCCTGTCGAACCTTCAGGCCGTCGTCGACCGGAACGGAGTGACAAACCCGGATGAGGTTGAACGCGCGAATACCGGCGCCAGTGTCGTCGTCTCCGGGACGCTGCAGGAGTCTCCCGGGAAAAACCAATCGGTGGAACTGGCCGTCTCGACGGTGCAGGTGATAGGAGAAGCGCCGCCTGAGACCTACCCGCTTCAGAAAAAGCGCCACTCCTTCGAGTTCCTGCGTGAGATAGCTCACCTGCGGCCGCGGACGAATACCTTCGGCGCCGTTGCGCGCGTGCGAAACGCGATGAGTTACGCCATACACCGTTTTTTCCAGGACCGGGGGTTTTACTATATTCATACCCCGATCATATCGACGAGCGACGCCGAAGGCGCCGGGGAGATGTTCCAGGTCACCACCCTCCCGCTCGAAGAGATCGCGGCGGGGAAAAACGGCGTCAACTACGAGGAAGACTTTTTTGGGCGGAAAGCGGCGCTCACGGTGAGCGGCCAGCTCGAAGCCGAAGTCTATGCTCTGGCGATGTCCAACGTCTACACCTTTGGCCCGACCTTCAGGGCGGAGAAATCGAACACGACGAGACACCTCGCGGAGTTCTGGATGATAGAGCCCGAGATGGCCTTCTGCGATATCAACTGCAACATGGATCTGGCGGAGGAGTTTCTCAAGTACATCCTCTCGCAGGTGCTGGAACACTGCCGGGAGGAC
>JAFGHN010000175.1 GCA_016930115.1 Spirochaetales bacterium
ATATCCGATGGCATCACCATCTCCTTGAACTGAGCCTCGCTCATCCAACCTTTCTCGCACCCGACAGCCGCAAAGAAGAACCCGTCGATCCCCGCCTCGGCGACGGCGGCCTTGGCGAAAGCGGCGGTATTGGCGGCGATTGTGTCTATACCGTGCCGTACCGACTCCGGGTCCTGCTTCCAGTCCTCGAGGATGCGACGCCCGGTCAGCCGGTAGCCGATATAAAACGGGGAGAACAACGTCTGGATGACCGGTACGTCCGGCCCAACCTCCTCCTTGACCCGCTTGAGGGTCTCGATCTGGCGGCCGAATGCCCCGATGTGCGGATCAAAGCGCTCGAGCATTTTCCACACGTCAATGTTGATGATGTGGAAGTAGTTGACCGGCATGTCGTAGAGCTCATCGTACATTACCTTCACGTAGTCCGGATCGTACTTCTTGTAGAAATCAATGGTATACGCGGCCAACTTTTCCGGGGTGCGTTGGTGCACGGTGCTGTGCATATAGATCGAAAACGGCACCCTGTCGGTTTCCCGCCCCTTCAACGTCGCCAGAACACGCTGCATCTTGGTCATCTCATCCTCTCTTGGCTTAGTACGGATAATTCATGTGATAATAACACTATTATGATCAGCTCCCGGGGCGGCTGTCAAGAAAGTCCCGCGGACGTCCCGGTCCAGCGGATACATCGGCCGGCGCAGTTTCCTGTACTCGTATTTGCTGAAATCTGGACGGTGAATCCCGGGTGTGTCGGCGTCGAAGATCCTGTCGGCGATATCCATGAAATCGGCCCAGAAATGGACGGCGGACTTGACCACGATAAGTTTCCGCAAGGCCGGCTCGATGCCGACGCAGCGCAGCATCTCCCTGTCCAGGAGCTGGATCCGGCGTTCCGCGACGACGATTTCGATGCCGCCGGCGACCAGGACGGCCATTCTGCCAAAGTGACCTTTCACGCCGTGGTTCATGAGCCCCCGGTAGGTGAACTCACCGTCGCTCAGAAGCCGCACGTATGCCTCTACATCGAGCGGGCGTCCGTGCAGTGCGTCGGTCTTTCCGCCGAGCCGGATCGCGATCATCCGGCCCACTCCCGCACGGTGCGCCGCCTCCACGGCTTCCGGATCGCACAGGACGCCGATGACCGTATCTGAAACGTCTTCCCGGATGAGCTCCTCGAGGATCACCGTACCGTCGGCAGGAGCGCCGCCCCCGGGATTGTCGGATCCATCGGCAAGGATGACCGGTCCCTTTGCCTCTTCCCGGACATATCGGATGACTTGCTGTGTACCTGTCAACACCGGTTCAAAATCGTCACGGCGCGAAAACACGTATTCACCAAAAGAGCGTGCCGTTTTCGCGGCCAGCGCGGCATCGCCGTCGGTTACCGCCACGACCGACATTCCGGCGTCGGCGATATCCGCGAAAGGGAAGCCGCCTGACAGGGTCATGGTGAGAACTTTGGGGTCCTTTTCAATATCGTGAAGACGGCTCATGATCTCGGTCATGGGGCTTCTCAAGGTACACTGCATTGGAGGCAGGGTCAGGAGGGGAAGCTGAAGGTAGGCCATCCTGGGGGCTACCTCGCCGCGAAGGGCCCGCACCATAAGCTCAACCGCTTCAATCCCGCGCTCCCTGGAATCGCAGTGGGGATAGGTATCGTAACCGATGATAGCGGTTGTGTTTTCCGCCATGGCCTGAGTTATGTTGGCATGGAGATCCAAGGTCATGATGATCGGCAGCGAGCCTGCGGCCATCCGTACGGCAGCCGCCAGGTCTCCCTCCACATCCTCGATTTCCTCGCTCACCATCGCGCCGTGCAAATTGAGAAGAATTCCGTCGCAGGGAAGGGCCTTCTCCAGGCGATGGAGAAGCAGGTTCTTCATCGTTTCATAGGCTTCCTGTTCCACCGTCCCGCCCGACATTGCGGAAGCGTGAAAGACCGGGTCGAGAGTTACCCCGCAGGCGGCCGCGCCGGCCAGATAGCCTCCCAGAATTGTGTCGGTGCCGTCATAGTCTTCCACGAGCCGATCGGTCGGGAACTGTTCGTCGCCCCCGCTGTAGGTCACAAAGTCCATCAAAGTCGTTTTTGTCCTGGCGAACGTGTTTGTTTCGTGAGCGAGCCCGATGGCTACAATACGCATAACATTCTCCCTGCACTCAAGGCGGATGCTCTATCTTAACCATGAAAGGGTGACGGCCCGCAAGCCCGCGCGCTGTATACGGCGCATCCGTTTGACCGCGCGCTTCGCCGGGGAGTACCTTAACCGCATGATTATTACTCCGATGGTACGAAATAATATCTGTGTGACCGCCCACCCGGTAGGCTGCGAACATCAGGTACATGCCCAGATAGCATACGCAAAGGGCCACCCTGTAGAGAACGGTCCCAAAAATACGCTTGTAATCGGCTCTTCGACCGGTTACGGGCTTGCCAGCCGCATCGTGGCGGCGTATTCCGCCGGGGCCCCAACGTTCGGGGTGTTCTTCGAACGGCCGGGCGCGGAAAAGCGGAGCGGTTCGGCGGGTTGGTACAACAATCGGGCCTTTGAAAATGCCGCCCGGCGCGACGGTTTGGCCGCCTTTAGTATAAACGGGGATGCATTCTCAGACACAGTGAAAGACGAGGTTGCCGAGCTGATCCGGAAGAGCTCGAAAACAGTCGACATGATTGTCTACAGTCTGGCGGCGCCTGTGAGGACGGATCCGGAAACCGGCATTACCTATCGGTCGGTCATCAAACCGATCGGGAGCTCTTTCAACGCACGGACTCTGGATCCGGAAACCCGGCAAATTATCGATTTTCACCAGGACCCTGCGACGGAAGAGGAGATCGAATCGACGGTAAAGGTGATGGGAGGCGAGGACTGGCAGCGCTGGATCGAGTTCCTGGGCAAAAGAGGAGTATTGGCTCCTGGTACCGTTACGCTCGCATATTCATATATCGGGCCGCCTTTCACGGGCAGGATATACCGGCAAGGGACCATCGGGATGGCGAAGGATCATCTCGAAAGAACCGCCGGAGTCATTGATGCAATGCTCAAAAGATCAGGCGGCAGGGCCTTTGTTTCGGTCAACAAAGCGCTGGTGACAAGGGCAAGCGCCGTTATCCCGGTTGTCCCGCTGTACATTTCGATTCTTTACAAGGTTATGAAATCGAAAGGAATTCACGAAGATTGCATTCATCAGATTGTCAGGCTGTTCAGAGAACGGCTTTACGCGAACGGCGATATCCCGGTCGACGAGGAGGGAAGGATCCGTCTTGACGATCTTGAGATGCGGCCGGACGTACAGGCCGAAATCGCAGACTCAATGGAAAAGATCTCCGATGATAATCTGCAGGATATTGCCGATCTCGACGGTTACTGGAAGGCCTTCCTGAGGTTCCACGGTTTCGGCATCGACGGGGTGGATTACTCCGCGGACGTAGCGCCCTGAGAGCCCGGTACGCTTCATTCTGTCCACCGGACCTCCACCCGTTCGGCCATGAGCATCAGCGTATCTTCAGCCCGGCGAGCCTGGATTACCCAACTCCACGGGTACGGACTTCACACCCCAGATATCCCGGGCGTATTCGGAAATCGCCCGGTCGCTCGAGAACTTTCCCATCTTCGCGGTGTTGAGGATCGACATCTTCGTCCATTTCTTTGCGTTTTTGTACGCTTTTTCAATTTCGGCCTGGCAGTCGACGTAGGACCGGTAATCCGCGAGAAGCATATACGGATCGCTGCTCAGCAGCGCATCGGTCAGGGGGCGAAAGAGGCCGGGGTTCTCTGGCGAGAAGGTGCCATCCGCTATCGCGTCCACGGCGCGTTTAAGCTCAGGGTCCGATTCGTACAGCTGCCACGG
>JAFGHN010000176.1 GCA_016930115.1 Spirochaetales bacterium
GAAAGACTTCCCATGGTCTTCAGGATCTCGGCTTTGTTGAAAAGGGTCGTTAATGCGTCTGATCTTCAGAATGCAGTTGACCAGATGATGCCGAGGTTCCCCTATTACACGGTGCGTTTACGGTCCGGTTTCTTCTGGCACTACCTCGAGGAGAATCCGGCAAGAGTGCTGGTGCGTCCCGAAACAGACTCGCCCTGTAAAGTGCTGCCTGACGATGACGGTAACGGTTACCTGTTCAGGATACAGGCATACAAACGACGTATCGCTGTTGAGTTTTCTCATATCCTGACAGACGGAACCGGCGCGCTGGTATTTCTGAAAAGTCTTGTGGCCAGGTATCTGGAAATTCGCGGCTGTCCGGCGGAAAACTCGGAAGGGATCCTCAGATATGATGAAACGCCGGATCCGGAAGAGTTCGAGGACGCCTATGCGAGGTACAACAGCGGCACCGCTCCCAAACCGGAGAGGCTCGAGAAAGCGTTTAGGCTCCCGTATCCGCTTCAAACCGTTCATCGCTATACCTGCCTGACGGGAGAGTGCTCCTCTGAGGCGGTAGTGCGGCTGGCAAAGGAACGGAACGTCTCGGTGACGGAGTACCTGGCCGGCGTCTACCTTCTGGTATTGCAGGACATCTTTCGTGATTTGCCTGAACATGCAAGGCGGAAGTCGAAGAAGACGCTTCGCGTTCAGATCCCCATTAACCTCCGCAAATTGTACCCGACCAAGACGATGCGCAATTTCACGCTGTTTATTACGCCGGGAATCGATCTTCGACTGGGGTGGTACGATCTTGACGATATCATACGCATCGTCCACGCATATATGCAGAACGAAACGGACGTCCGCCATATCGCTAGACAGCTTGCCCGTAATCAAAACCCGGAACGAAACCTGCTCATCCGCTCAATGCCGTCGTTTGTAAAAGATCTCCTTCTGCATACGAGGTACACCAATTGGGGTCCCACACAGTACTCCGGCGTGCTGACCAATCTCGGAAAAATACAGATGCCTCACTCTCTTGCCGCGAAAATAGAATCATTTACCTTTGTGCCGCCTCCCGGAAGGGAGCTGCGCGTTCACGGCGCGGTGACGACTTTCGGTGACAGGATGAGGATCACTTTCGGGAATGTAACAGATGTGGCGGAGCTTCAGCGCCGCTTTTTCAGTTTCCTTGTTGAAAACGGGGTTCATGTTAAGGTATACAGGTATGAGGATGTGTGAATGGCCATTTGCGAAAAATGCGGTGTGGAAATTGATGACTGTGCGCAAAAATGTCCCCTGTGCGGCCTTGCTCTGAAACGCGGCGAAAGGAACACCGAACCTGTCAACGTTCAACTTATGCCCGAGTTCGCCGACCAGATAAGGCCGCTGAGCGTGAAACAGCGCGCACGCCTTGTCTGGGAAATTTCTTCCCTCATGTTTTTCTCCGCCGTTATCGTGGTGATTTTTTTCGATTTCATCGTCAACAAGCGAATCACCTGGTCAGTTTTCCCCATTATCGCCACCGGCTCGGCCTGGATTCTTTCGAGCCTGATCAGTTTCTTTTACAGGTTTCCGTTGGTGCTCTTTCTTGGAGCCTATATCGATTCACTCATTTTTCTTTTTCTCATCGATATCGCCTCACAGAGACTTCCCTGGTTCGTGGAGCTTGGATTGCCGATCTCATCCTGTTTTTTTCTCCTGGTTGGAGCGCTTTGCTTTGTCGTGTTTCGGATAAACAGGCGCGGCTTGAACATACCCGCATTCATTGTTTTCGCTATCGGGCTTTTCACCGTCGGTATCGAGGCGACCCTGGACTGGTACCTCTTCCGCTCGGTTGGGTTGAGCTGGTCCGCCCTGGTGCTTGTTTCGGTGACCCCCGTGGCGGGTATCCTGTTGTTTGTTCATTACAGGCTGCGCAAGTATGTCGACCTGAAGCGTTTCTTTCACCTGTGAGAGCGCCGTAAAAAACTGCAACACGCATTTGTGCTGGGCATGCTACACTGACACCGAACACTATGGCGGAGCGTCGCGGCGAACATCTCGACCTTGCAGATCTCCTTGGCGAGATCGAGCTTCTGAAAGAGGAGCTTCACGATCTCCGTGTGCTGTACGAGAACACCGTTGAACACAGCACTACTATAGAGAACGCCCTCGAAGACAAGAATCGGCACATTAACAACCTCATCACCTCAATGAAAATGTACCTCTCTTCGCAGTTGTACAACTCGATCATGAAGGGAACGCTGGATCCCAAGCTCAGCTACAAAAGGAAGAAGCTCACCATGTTCTTCTCGGACATCGAGGGGTTCACCCGGGTCACGGATATGATCGAGCCGGAAACCCTCTCGGGGCTGCTCAACGAGTACCTGACGGTGATGTCGGATATCGCGGTGATGTACGGCGGGACCATCGACAAGTTCATAGGCGACGCGATTGTAGTCTTCTTTGGTGATCCCGAGTTTGTGGATGACGAGACTCACGCCCGTCAGTGCGTTCGTATGGCCGTAGAGATGCTCGACAGGATAAAAATCTTGAGCAAACACTGGTCGGACGCCGGATCGCCGAACGGCCTGGGCGTCCGGATGGGGATAAACACCGGGTTCTGTACGGTGGGGAATTTCGGATCTGAGACCAGGATGGATTACACAATCATCGGCGGCCAGGTCAATATCGCCGCCAGGCTTGAAAGGGTGGCGGAAAGGAACTCGATCTACATCAGCGAGACAACTTACGCCTTTGTGAAGAATATTGTGAGAGTTGATGAGAAGATGCGGATCAGGGTAAAGGGCGTGCATTACCCCATCGGCGTTTACAAGGTCCTGGGCATGAAAGATTCGAACCAGGTAATTGAAGGTCTGCTGGATAAAAGCGATTCAGGCTTCACCCTCCAGCCCGTTTCGTTTGATGCCGGCATGGATAGCCAGGCATATAGGGATGGGCTCATCCTGGTGCTGGAAGAGGCGCTCAGAATCTTGAAAAAGGCGCGCCGCAAGCCTACAGAATTGTGATTTCAACCTGTTCGTAAAGACGCTGGAAATTCTTCAGCGATTTCGACTGCCAGGTGACTTCGTTGCTTCCCACTATCGCGACAGGTTTGCCGATCTTACGCATCTCGATGATGAACAGGCTTATCGCCGAGATACCGGAGCTGTTGAGAAATATGAGATCCCTCATGTTCATGGTGAGTTTCCCCTCGCGCCAGGAAGCCGCCTCCAGTAACAGATCAAAGATGGGTTGGTACTGCTCACGTCCTTGCAGCCGCAGTGTGCCCGCCAGCGTCACCGTGGAATCCTCTTTGTTTGCCGCAACCGTATATGCATCTGTCTGTATGGTCATTGTTGCTTCCTCAGGTCGTCAAAATCGAGTTTGGCAGTGACCGCAACATGGGTGCCGTGCCGGTCATCTGTATAGAAACTAAAGCTCAACCCCGCGCAATAGTCTTTCTTTATCAGGATTAAACCGATTCCGGAACTGTTCGGATCCTTCAGGTTTTCGTGCATCCTTTTTACGTAGAGCTCATCGAGATCTTTCTCGGATATCTCCCTGCAAACGGCAACAAAAGCATCCTGTCTGTGTTTCGGAAGACAATTGTCCGCCTGGATGAGCATCTCTTCTTTTCGCTTCTTGATCGTAATTATCACGGGCATGGAATTGTTACGGGAGAACTTGACCGCGTTCTCGATAAGCTCATTCACAACCGTTGAGATGAGATTTCGAGCTTCCGGCCCGGGGAAGTTATGGCCGTAGTAATCCGCCACGAAATTGGAGAGCAAGCTCCCGCGCTCCCAGCTGTCGAAAAAATCCAACGGCAGGAAAGTGACTGAAAAGAGATTGTCGATATCGTTGTGAAAATCGATGTTGTCACCGATATGAAGAATCTTTCCGGAAGCTTGCATGGCTACTTCTTCCTCAGGACCATGACGGAAATATCGTCGTAAATCCTGAAATTATCGATATGGCGCCGGCAGCCTTCAATTATCGCGTCTTTTAGCTGCTCCGCTTCGGCGCCGAGCAGCGGTTTCACCGCCTTTATGATACCTTCGCTGCCGAAGAACTCATTTCTGCTGTTTACGGCCTCAGTGACCCCGTCTGTATACAGCACCAGGACGTCCCCGGTCTCCAGGGAAAACGGAAGAACATCGAGATACTTGTCGACTTTTTCGTCCAGCCCGGCGAACATGCCGTACTCCAGCGAGGAAATATCCTCGATGCGTCCGTCGCTTCTGAAAATAAACAGCGATTCATGTTGCCCGGTGAGAACAAATTCGCCTTTGCCGAGATACCGGATGATAAGGAGGGACATGATCCGGTGGTCTTCCGTCTTGAGCCTGAATTCGTAGAGAAGCTTGTTGATGACTTCATAAATCCGCCGGATGTCTTCTCTCTCAATTGAGCTGAGGGCCCGCAACGCCGTGTGCACCATCATCATAATAAGGCCCGAATGCAGCCCGTGATCGGTTACGTCCCCCATCGATATCATGCCGCCCTCTTCGAAGGTGATGGTGTCGTAGTAGTCGCCTCCCACTTCGGTCGCGGGAATCATCTGGCAGGCGATGTCCAGATCAGGGAAATTCCGGTAGTCGATTTTCCTTGGAAGTACGATAGACTGGATGTGTTGTGCAATCTGCAGCTCATGGGTGAGCCTCAAGTTTTCGTCCTGGAGCTGCTCGTTCAAGGCGGCGATCTGCGTATTTGCGTTCTGCAATCTCGTTCTGAAGTAGAACTCGCGTATCCGTATGCGCTGTATCCCGATTTTCAACATGAGCGTCACAAAGCTCGCACTGTTGATATTGACCAGCACCTGCTGAAAATCGACGTCTGCGGCGAAGCCGCTGCCGAAGTAGGCGGTGAGATACACCGCGTCTGTGAGTATGACTACGACCAGAGAGTACAGTATCGGTAGCGGGTAGACGCCGCAAAAGATGACGTTTACGAAAATCCAGGCAATCAGATCGGACGGATGGTTATTGGTGACGGCCGTCATATAGCTCATCATGAAGCCGGCGCCCAGGAAGACGAA
>JAFGHN010000177.1 GCA_016930115.1 Spirochaetales bacterium
CGACGGCGGCAGAGTAACAATAGACGGGGAAAATGCTACAGAAAATGACCGCGCACAGTCCAGAATTTCATGCATGACCGAAAAGAACGTGCAGCCGTGGCTCATGAAGGTGAAGAACGGGTTCAGGTGGGCGTGCGAGTTTTATCCTGGTAAGGAACTCGGGTTGGATATAACACCGGCAGGATTGCAGGAAGTCTTTGTCAGTCTGACCAATTCGCGGGGAGACATCATCCGGTGAAAAGGATTACCGGCATAATCAGGATGACTTCTATTGAATTGCACAATATACAAATACTCATCTGCTCCGGCGTTCTGCTGTTACACATCCTGATCTTCATGGCGGTGATGAGGTTGGCGGACACCACCGGGCCCGCGGGGTTTGGCGATGTGATCGCGATAATCACTGTGCCGATACTATTGCTGGTTTTTTCCCCCACGGTTTCAAGTTCATGCTGTCTCAAGGCGTTTCGCTTAAAACGTTCTTTGCGGCCACATGTCTGAATATGGTTTTGTTGGCGGCGGCGTTCCGAGCCCTTATATCGGGACTGCCAGTATGCTCACGGCGTCAATCATCATTGGCGGGTTTGCTTTTCTATTACTCCGTCGAGCACAGATACACGAATGATTGAGCATCAGCTCGTGTTTCATGTTTTCACGTGATATTTTCGATAAGCGAGGGCGACAGATGGGCACGGCGATACATTTGGAAAATATTAAAAAAGCACTTGGCAGGCGAGAGATTCTCAAAGGAATCAGCTTTGATGTTGAATCCGGAGATATCTTTGGATATCTCGGTCCCAACGGCGCGGGCAAAACGACCACCATCAGGATACTGCTTGGGCTTCTCCGGGCAGACTCCGGGAAGCTTGAGATTTTCGGGCAGAATATCGGCTTAGACAGCATCCGTATGAGAATAGGGTTTGCCCTGGACCCCGACGGGCTCTACGACATGATGACCGCCGTAGAGAACCTGCAATACTTCGCAGATATCTATCGAGTTGCCGATGGCGGCGCGCGTATCGACAGCCTCTTGGAGCTGGTAGGCCTGTCTGACCGCGGCGACGATATGGTTAATACATATTCAAAAGGTATGCGGCAGCGTCTTTCACTCGCTCGCGCCATGGTACACAATCCGGACGTGCTCATCCTCGATGAGCCGACCGCGGGAGTCGACCCGATGGGACAGATTGAGATACGAAAGATACTGTTGAATATCGCTCGCAATGAAAAGAAAACGGTGTTTCTAAGCTCTCATAACCTGGACGAGGTCCAGCGCATCTGTAATCGGGTTGCCCTCATCGATCGGGGAGAAATCAGGCTCTGCGGTGAGCTTGAAAGCCTCCGGCAAAAAATGGGGCGGGGTGGTATCGTCATCGAGACCAGGGGCGGTATTCCGGACCCGGTCTTTGAAGTACTGAAAAAACGGCCGGAACTCGGTCTTCATGATATCAGCGGACCGACCCTTTTTTTCACTCCGGACGAAGGTGAGGCGGACGTGTCGGATATCGTCGCTTTTCTTGCCGGGCATGGTGTAAGGATAGAACAGGCAGGACGGCGGGAAGCCTCCCTTGAAGAGCTCTACGCCTCCATCCTGGCGGAGGTTGAAAAGTAGATGAGCAAGATCGGTCTTGTTTTTGTTGCCGGCATCAAGAACATATTTCGCGTGAAGATAGCCTTGATAATATTCATACCGCTCACGCTTATCGTTGTCGGCGGAATGGTAACGCTGGTCTGCCTTCTTTTGATCAGGCCTGAAATGGCCTCGGCGTCGCCGGACAGGGGAGCGCTTGAGGGGTATATCAGTCTGGTTCTTTATTCGGCCGCCATCATCAGTATCGGTGTGACGCTGAATTCGACGCTATTTCATACCTTGGTCAAGGAAAAAGCGCGGGGCAATCTCACGGCTCTCCTGGCGACACCTCTGACGGTTTCTGAAATATGGCTGGGGAAAAGCCTGGCGCTCTTCATACCGGGGCTGGTACTGGGTATTCTGCTCTCGGCGTTGTCCTGGCTTGTCGTCAACCTGGCATATTTCCTGCCAGATATCGGCTTTGTATTCAGCCTGGAGGGAGCCGTCAGCAGTTTGATAGCCGTGCCTCTGATCTACCTTTTCTTCGGGATGTTTGTCCACGTGATTGGCTTGACGTCCAAGCCGGCCACCGGCAACGTCATCGCTCAGGTTTTCCTTCCTGTCATCGCAAATGTGATGATACAGATCGTTGTCCGCAGCGGGATGGATGCCGGCTCCTGGCAGTTCATGGTCATGAACCTTGGCCTTGCGGTTGCCATCGGCGGCCTCGTTCTGGGAGTCAAATCACGATTGACTCCAGAAAGGATCGTTATTTCCGGATGAGAATTTTGTGAACAGGATTTCTATCGTCATGAAGCGCGACTACCGGGAGCTCAAGCGGACGGCGGCATTCCGCATTATGCTTATTGTCGCGGCGGGGGTGATGGTGGCGGCGGCATCAGGTATCAGTATCGCTTTGAGCCGCCAGGCATGGCTGGAGGAACCGGTAGCCAGGCCCCTGCTGGATCTTTTTGTCGCTCTGGTGCTGTATTTCCTGCCGCTGTTGGTTCTCCTTGCCTTTATCTGGGCGTTTGCCGGCCTCCCGGTAATCAAGGAAAAGGTGAACGGCAACGTCGAGTCTCTCATGGCAACGCCGCTTTCGCCGCGTGACCTGTGGCTGGGCAAATCCCTGGCCATTTTCCTGCCCGCCTATGTAATCTCGATAGTAACCACGGGCGTCGCTTCTCTGGTGATAAACGTAAGCACCATACTTCCTTCCACCGGACGGTTTGTTCTCCCGCTTCCCGCACTGATACTTGGCTTTGGGGTGAATCCGCTGCTGTTCCTCGCTCTGCTGCTGTTTATGATACTGTTTTCCCTGGCCAATAATCCGGATATCGCCTTAGGGCCGTCGTTTTTGCTCGGGTTTGGTCTGATGATCGGAGTACCGATCGGTCTCGGGATGGGGTGGTTCGACCTATCGTCATGGTCGTTCACACTCTGGTATCTGCTTGGTACCGTCGTTTTTCTTGCTGTTGTATTGGGTTTTACTTGCCTGCTGACGCGGCAAAATATCGTACTTTCCAGCAAAGGTAGTTGAGCGATTGTACGTCGTGCCCGCAATACCGGGGACGGCACCGCAAGATGCAGGACGGCGTCCGGCACGGCATCCGGCAGGCATTGTGTATCCGGTATCCGCGTGGTAAACTTGCGCCCAAATAACGCAAACACGGCGCGACTCATCATAAGCCGTTGCCTGATAAGGAAAAGCAATGAACCTACACAGCCACAGATCACCGGCGGCAATATTCAGCGGCCCCGGAAGCGTTCAGATGGCGGGAGACGCTCTCGTCGAGCTGGGCGGGAAAAAAGCGGTGCTGATATGCGATCACGGTATAGAGAAGGCCGGCTTGAATGCGCCGGTGGTGGATTCGATACGCAAGGCCGGACTTTCGGTACAGGTGATACCGGAGGTGGAGGCCGATCCGTCCGCGTCGTCGGTAAACAGCATAGTCGCCTCGGTGCGCAAAGGCAACTTTGACTGCGTGGTGGGGGTTGGCGGCGGAAGCTCGATGGATACCGCAAAGCTTGCCTCAGCGCTTGCGGTCATACCTGCCGGCTCATCCGGCAATGCGGAGATAGATGTTCGTGACTACCTGGGGACCAATCTCATACCGGGAAGGGGACTGCCGATGGTCATGGTCGCCACCACCTCCGGGACGGGGTCGGAGGTGACTCCCAACGCCATCGTCTCGCTACCGGACGAGGTCAGAAAGGTCGGCGCGGTCAGCCGGCACCTGGTTCCGGATATCGCGATTCTCGATCCCGATCTCACCATGGGGCTTCCTCCCGCCGTGACCGCGGCCACCGGGCTTGACGCCCTTATCCACTGCCTGGAATCCTACATTGGAAAGAAGGCGAACGTATTGAGTGACGGCTACGCGCTCCAGGGGCTCAGGCTCATCGCGGGCTCCCTCAGGAAGGCGTACCATCACCCGGACGACGGAGAAGCGCGAGAGATGATGCTCGTTGGCTCATGTTACGGTGGGATGGCGCTCACGGCCGCGGGAACGGCGGCGGTCCACGCGCTGGCCTACGCGACCGGCGCGAAGTACCATATCCCCCACGGCGTGGCGAACTCGATGCTTCTGGTGCCCGTGCTCGAGAAATCTCTCTCGGCGTGCGGAGAGCGCCTTGCCCACGTCGGCGAAGCGATGGGAATCACGGGCGACTCACATGAGGTCCTTGCATATCTGAAGTCGCTCACTGCCGAGTTGAAAATCCCGCGGTCGCTCGCAACTTTCGGGTACCGCGATGAAGATCTCGATGGCCTTGTTGCCGCGGCCGCAAAGGTGACGCGGCTTCTTGATAACAATCCCAAAGCGTTTACCAACGACGATATTCGCGATGTTTTTGTGGCGATAAGCCACGAGTGATAGAAGGAGTAACCCTTGAACAAACCTCTCATCGGCATCAGTGCGGGAGACCCTGCCGGAATAGGACCGGAAATCACGGCAAAGGCATTGAATCTTGACCGTGTCTACGAGATGTGCAGGCCCCTCGTCGTCTGCGATCTTCAGGTGATGAATGAAGCGGTCAGTTTCTCCGGGCTGGATCTGAAGACCCGGGCGGTGGCGTCGCCGGCCGAAGGCCTTTACAAGCTGGGCACCATCGACGTGCTCGACATGAAAAATGTCGACATGGACCAACTCAAATACAAGACCGTAGCGGC
>JAFGHN010000027.1 GCA_016930115.1 Spirochaetales bacterium
ACGTTAAGGATACGCACGCTCCCTTCGAGAATCAACAACCGCCTGGAAAGGAGGCGGCCATAGCTTTGGTAAAGGAAAAGAACGGTATTCACAGAGCCGCAAACCTGACGATATACTAGTTACAGGGCACATCGAAAAACCCGCCTTTTGATGCTGGTTGCAGCACACGGGGGGTGCTACACAATCGCGGTTTTCGTATGTGGCGATGTCACACTTGCAGTTTTTTGAGGCGCTCTATCGTGGTAGTGGACAAATTCTATAGAATTCTCGGTCTGGAACCTACCGTTTCGCTGGAAGTGGTGAAAGATGCCTACTACCGCGCCGCCAAAAAGAATCATCCTGACCTCTTCCCGGAAGAACAGCGCCATGTGCAGCAATTGCGCATGATGAAAATAAACGAAGCGTACCTCACCATCGTTTCCCACAGCCCGGAAGGAGTGAGGCGCCGCGGCGGGTACGATGCGGGCGGTTTCGGGGAAGGGTACGCGACGGCAAGCGCGGACGCTGGAGGAGCGCACGCGACAGGTAGCGCCGCCACCGGCGAAGTTTCCCGTTTTACCCGCGATCCCGGTACAGCGGTCGGCATGCTCAAAGATCCGGCTTATGCCTACTACAAGCGGGGCTTCTATTTCTATTCCACCGGACGAAAGACCTTTTTCGACAGGTACAAACCGCTCAAAGACAGGTTTCACTACATGGTGAACAACCAGGAGATACTGCATCTTGCGCTTTCTTGCCTGAAGCTGTACGAGAAATCATACAGGTACTTTCTCAAAGTTGCGGAGGATTATCCTGACAGCATCTGGTACCGCGACACCCTCGCAAAGATGTACTACCTCGAGCGCTACAACGCAATCTATCACCGCATCTGCACGAGTATCGCTGACCAGCTTGAAGCGAGGAAGCGGGAGAAAGAGCGCGGGGCGGCCGAGAGGAACGCGGCCGGCTGAAGTGCCGGGACGGAGCGTCGCCGGCCGGGGCGCCGCGCGCCCGGCGCGGGCGAGAACGCCGGGGTTCGAGGCGCTGTCTACCGGTTGCGTTCCCCGATAAGCCTCAAACCCTCGAGGTTGAGCCATGGATCGATCTCGGTGAATACATCGGTGAGAGGCGCGATGATTCCGGCCTGGCCTCCCGTGCCGATCACTTCCGCCGGGCCGGGCATCTCGGACCTGAAACGCCTGATGATGCTTTCCACTATTCCAACATAGCCGAATAAGATGCCCGATTGTATCGAGTGGACGGTGTTTTTGCCGATGGCGGTTTGCGGAATTGAGAGATCCACAAGGCGAAGTTGCGCCGTGTGCTCAAACAGAGCTTCAGATGCGTAGTTCAGCCCCGGCGCGATAGCCACCCCAAGGAGATCGCCGGGTTCAGCGACGGCGGTGAAGGTCAGCGCGGTCCCGAATCCGACAATGACGCAGCCCGAACGGTACCGTTGATACGCGGCCACAGCACCAACCACGAGATCCGAGCCCACCTCCGCGGGATTATCGGTACGGATCCTGATACCGGTCTTGATGCCCGGGCCCACGATCAACGGCTCCTTCCCAAAGATTGAAACCAACATCTCACTCAGGCTACCGGTTGCCGGCGGGACGACGCTGCTGATGATGGTAAAACCCACGTCGCCCGGATCAATGGCACTCTGGCTCAGAAGATTTCGCATCACCACGCAGTACTCGTCGGCGGTGGTGTTTTTTTGCGTGCGGATTTGCCAGCGCTGCACCCAGGTTTTCTCACGGCAAAGCCCTATCTTGATGTTCGAATTACCGACGTCGAATGCCAGGAGCATGGGTTATTCCTCCTCCGGTGTTTCTCCGGACAATCTCGATTTTTTCCGGTCGTATTCGATTCCCTTCCAGGCGGAGACCGCCGCCGGCTTGAAGACATGGCTTACGTTTCGGGCTTGGATAAGCAAGGATACTCCCCGCGTGACCGAAAAAATAGGTGCTCTGGATGCTAAGCAAATAAGACGACGTCCCGGTCACGCCGATCCAGGCGTCTTGGTGATATTGTAATGAGCGCCGCCGCAAGACGTCAAGTCGGTGTCCGTCAGTGAAGCTTTGCTTTGAATTCGTTGATCGCTTCCATCATCGCGTCGAAGCCTTCTTTCCTGTGTGAAGCGGCGATTGCCACGTAGAGGACGTCGTCGCCGGCGTACAGCCGGCCTCTCCTGTGATACAGCTTCGCGCCACGTATCCCCGGAATCGCAAGTATCGTGTTTTCTATCTCTCTCGTCACGGCGTCTATCAGCTCGTTGTCCTTGAAGTCCATATATTCGGTGGTCTCTTCGCCGGTAATCTCCCGGACAATACCGGTATAGGTGAGTATCGCCCCGCACTTCGGTATGTCGGCTTCTTCCTTGAGCTCGGCGACCAGTCCCTGCATAGTGAAGTAGCCGTCGAACGTATCGAGCGAGCCCGCGACCTCATCGACGGCCGGGTTCCGCATGAAAGCGTCCACGTCTTCAAGATCGCCGAAAACGATTTTCCTGTATCCCTTCTCTTTGAACCCTTCAATAATCGTATATTTGATTCCGCA
>JAFGHN010000178.1 GCA_016930115.1 Spirochaetales bacterium
CTGACATCTGGCCGGCGGGCGATCTGGCCTTGAGAATCGCGTTTCAGGAGGCCGCCGGTCTTCCTCAACGGCCGAGTGAAGAAGAGCTCGAGAGGATCGGAGTCAAATACGCGCCGTGGCGTTCGGTAGCCGCGCGAGTGTTCTGGCACTCCTACCTGTCGAAAAGGAACATCAGGCTTTCGTGAGCGCGACGGCAAGGCTGCGGGGCCCGTCGCGCGGGCGGCCGGCGCGTCTTCAATGCTAATAACCGGCGGCGTTTTACTCGATAATCCTAGTGACCGACGAAATGTTGACCTGGCCTGAAAGGCGGCTGACAAAGCAATGGAAAGGCGGCAGCCCGGTGACTCTTTGAGGGAGCCGTGATAACGTGAAAATAACGCTGATACTCGCCGTATGCGCGCTTTTTGCTGGATGTATGAGCACCGGTTGGAAGGAGAGCCCCTCTCCGGCGGGTGATACAGAATACGTAAAGGCCGGCGAAGTCACCGTCCAGGTGCGCGTGTGGAACCTGCTCTTCCTCAAATCACCGGATGACCGCGCCGCCGCGGTTGTTGGCAAAGCCGAGAGAAAAGCGAGGGAAGAATTCGGGCCGGAAGCCGTCCTTGCGGACCCGCGCCTCTATTCCCGGTGGAGCCCCTATTCGCTCTTCCTGGGCCTCGATCTGCTCGGTTTTGCCGAAGATGCGACCCTCACGGCCGACGTTCTTATCCCCGCCCCGCCGCCGCCTCCGTCCCCCGCCGAGCCCGAACCTAAGATCACGCGCATCAGTTATTCCATACTGCCGCAGGACCGGTACAACGACGGATACGGCTATATCGGCCTTGAATATCTGACCCGCCCGCAGGTGCTCGAAAAGATAAAAGAACGGCTCGATACACGAAACGCCGACGCGGACCAGTATCAAAAGGAGTACGACAAGGTCCCGCCGGGGGGGCATCTCGTCGTCCACATCGGGCGCAACGACCTGATGCATGCCAACACGCGCTGGTACGCCTACACGGTGATAGAAAACGGGGAGGTCATCCTGGCCAGAAAGGGTGCTGAGGGCATTCCGAATATCAAGGGCCGTGACGGCAACTGGTGGAACGAGGTGACTATCCCTCTAAAGGCACCGATAGATGACAGCATTCAGGTCCGCGTCGCCGATACGAAACAAAACCTGCTCTATGAGTTTGCCGTAGCAAGGTTGGAAGAGATCCTTGAAAGCGGGGACTGAGGGCTGTCCTGAAAACACGCAAGCACCGGGTTTTTATATTTCTTGACAACTGTATAACTCGAACTTAGACTGAGAATTACATACAAAGTGTTTCCAAGGAGGAACTATGAAGATGTCAAAAAAGATGTTCTTGTGCGGAGTGATATTTCTGTTCGTCGGCGCCGCGTTAGCGGTGGCGACACCCGCGGCCGAGACATCGAAAGAGACCCTCGTATACGCCACAACCGACAAGATTTCCGATATGGATCCGGCAAACGCGTACGATTTTCACACGTGGGAACTGTTCCGGAACATCGGCGGCGGCTTGCTCAACTACATACCGGGCACCACTACCCTGGTGACCGGGCTTGCTGAAGACTACTCAGTCAACGCCACGGGTGATAAGTATACCTTCAAGCTCAGGGAAGGCGTGAAGTTCAGCGATGGCACCGCCTTCGACGCTCATACGGTGAAGTGGTCAATTGACCGCGTTATGAACCTCGCCGGCGATCCGTCGTGGCTCGTCACCGACTTCGTGGAGTCGGTCGATGTGGTTGATAAATACAACGTGCGGTTTAATCTGACGGGGCCGGTGGGCTTTTTCCTCGACCTTGTGGCGACGCCTCCTTATTTCCCGATGAACCCCAACATCTTCCCCGCGGACAAGTGGATAAACGATCCGTCCGAGCTCAAGGGCGGGGTGCTTTCAGGGCTTGGCCCGTACAAACTGGTGTCGTTCAAACGGGATGAGGAAGTGATCCTGCAGAAAAACCGGAATTATTTCGGCGATGAGCCGCCTATCGACACCGTCGTCATACGTTACTATGCCGATGCGACTACCATGAGGCTCGCGCTGGAAAACGATGAAGTCGATCTCGTCTACAAGGATTTGAATCCCTCGGACAAGGCGGACCTCATCCAGAAGGGCGAGTATCCTGCCTACAAGATCCCGAGCTCCTATATCCGCTACCTCTGCTTCGAGACCTCGGAAAGCTACTTCAAGGACGCTCGACTGAGACAGGCTGTCGCGGCGCTTGTCGACAGACAGGACATCATAGACAAGGTTTTCCTCGGGCAGATGCAGCCGCTGTACTCGATGATACCTATGGGCATGAAGTGGCACAGCGATGATTTTAAAGACACCCTTGGAGACGCCAACATCAAGCTGGCGGAGCAGTTGCTCTCCCAGGCCGGATACTCGGCGTCCAAGCCTTTTCAGTTCGAGCTGTGGTACACTCCGTCCCACTACGGCGATACCGAGGTGAATGTTGCCGAGGTTTTGAAATCACAGTTTGAGAAGTCCAAAATGGTCAGGGTAACCTTGCGGTCCGCTGAATGGTCGACCTATATCGACAACTGGGACACAAAGGTCATGCCGCTGTTCCTCCTCGGCTGGTACCCGGATTATATGGATCCGGACAATTACACCGCGGCCTTCGCGGGCACCGCGGGATCTGCGGGAATGGGCATCTATTTCTCCGACCCCGAATGGGACAGGCTGTTCAAACAGGAACAGACAAGCCCGGACCAGACCGAGAGGGAGAGGGTCTTCGCGCAGCTGCAAAAGATGTGGACCGAGGAAGTGCCCACCGCTCCCATTTTCCAGGGCAACTTGTATATCTTTGCACAAAGGGGCCTCAAAGGCGTCGTCGTCGGTACCGATATGGTACTGTACTACAGCACGCTCTATTTTGACTAAGTAGCCTTTTCGCGCTACACTGTGTCGATTTTCACCGGAAGGTGGGATACCCTCACCTTCCGGTTTTTTTGATTATGAGAAGACTGCTCAAGTACGCGCTGTTTAGAATAAGCCTCACGATTCCTATGCTCTTTATTCTTCTCACCCTCGTTTTTGTCGTGTTGCGGATCATGCCGGGCGATCCGGTCAAGGCGGTCCTTGGCGCGCACGCACCTCCACACGTCATTGAGGCAAAACGGGTGGAGCTCGGCCTCAACAAACCGCTTGTCGTCCAGTACTTCAACTATCTGGGCCAGCTGCTCCGGTTCGATCTTGGCGAATCGATGGTGCTCAAACAGAAGGTGAGCACGCCGATCAAAGAGAAGCTTCCGGCCAC
>JAFGHN010000179.1 GCA_016930115.1 Spirochaetales bacterium
AAAGAAATATTCCGGATGGCCGGCTCCTCGGCGCCGGGATAATAGAAGGTAACGTTGCGGAACTCGAGGTATCCTTTGCTGTCGCCGGCATGCGCCGGCTCTCGGGGATCGGATATCCTGGGTTTCTCTTCCAGTACCGCGTTGATTCTTACAGCCGACGCAGACGCGCGGGGAATCATGACGAACATCATGGTCACCATGATGAGAGAGAACATGATGTGCATGACGTACTGGATAAACGCCATCAGATCACCGACCTGCATCGCTCCTGAATCGATCCTGATTCCTCCAAACCAGATGATCGCCACCGTTGTCAGGTTCATCATGACCGTCATCACCGGCATTGCCACCGCGACGATGCGGAACACCGTTATGGAAGTCTGCGTCAGATCCGCATTTGCCTTACTGAATCGTTCCTGCTCATGGTCCGTACGGTTGAACGCCCTGATGACCCTGATACCCGTCAACCGCTCTCGCAAAACGCGGTTCAAGTTGTCAACCTTCACCTGGATTGACTTGAACAGCGGGATCGCTCTGGAAGCGATCAACGTTATCAGTACGCCGAGAACAGGCACGACGACAACGATGAGCAACGACAGTTTGGCGTCTTTCTGAAGGGCCATGATGATACCGCCGATGGCCATCATAGGCGCCATCAACACCAGCCGTAACATCATAACGGTAACCTGCTGCACCTGGGTGATGTCGTTCGTCGTCCTGGTGATGAGTGAAGCGGTGCCGAAAATGTCGAACTCCTGGAGCGAGAAGCTCTCGACGTGTTTGAACAGTTTTGCCCGCACGTCCCGGCCAAAACCGGCGCCGGTGCGCGCGGCCAGAAAACTTGCACCCACTACGCACAATCCCCCGCCCGTTGCAACGAGGAGCATCACTCCTCCCTGCCGCAGGATGTATCCCGTATCGCCTTGCACGATACCGGTGTCCACGATACCGGACATGATGTTGGGCAGGTATAACTGTGAAAGAGCCTGCAGAAACGTCAGTACGATAACGACCAGGACCAGCGACCAGTACGGCTTCAGGTATCTGAACAGCCTGATCATCTGCCTCCCTCCTTTGTGGATGACTCATTGTTGTAGTTGCTGAGAAAGTCCGTGATGCGGCCGAGCAGATCGGCGAGGTGATTACTGTCTTTCTCACCGAGAAACCTAACCGCCGCATCAAATCGGCTCACAAAATTCTTATGAACGCTCTCGATGACCGCAAGGCCTTGTTGCGTCAGCACGACGTGGATGACCCGCCTGTCCACCGTCGAGCGTCTGCGTTCGACATGTCCGGTATCCGCGGGCTTTTTTTAAAGTCATGAGCAGCCAAAACTCGCTCTGCCGCAACCCGCCGACGGATTGATGGTGGTGCTGCAGTTTCCGGAAACGCATCAGCGAGGTGATGAGCTTCTGGGAAGCAGGTGAGCCGGACTGCGGCATACGGAAAGACTCCTCAACAGGCGACAGATAGTTAGGAAGGCTAAGTATAATATGGACGGCTCGCTCTGCCAACGGGTTCTGCGGCGCCGTGCCGCGGCGCGGTGATGCGGCGACCCGGGATTTCGGCTACAATGGGAGCGCCTTTGGCACGGAAGGGAGGGGCCCGACGGTATCATGGAAAGCGTATCCGTACGCACGCTCGCCGAATTCGCCTATCCGGGCGGGAGCATTCAAACTCAATCCCGCGTGAGGAAGCTCGAGCGGGAAGGGATGATAGCGCACCGGCAGGTACAGACCTCCCGGCCGGAAAGCTATCAGGCGGAGGTCCCAATTGAGCTCGTCCATGATGCGGGCGATATCCAACTCCTCATACGCGGCAGGATTGACGGCTTCTATCCCGGCGGAGGAGGCGGTATCGACACGATAGAGGAAATCAAGTCGACAGCCGCGCCGCTGGGTGAGATACGACCCCGGGAAGTGCACCTCGCCCAGGCAAAACTATACGCGGCGATTCACGTCAAGATTGCGGATGCCGGATACGCGCGAATTCATCTCACCTACGTGCAGGCCGAAAGCGGGGAAGAACGGGTTTTCGAGTATCTCTGCGACAGGAACGAGCTCGCCGGGTTTTACACCGATATTGTTGACCGGTACCTCGAGCATCTTCGCGCACTGATTCGCCGCCAAAGAGACCGCGACGCCTCCGTTGCCGCAACGCCGTTTCCGTTTGAGCGAAAGAGGGCGGGGCAGGATGAGTTCATGGCGGCGGTCACCGCCGCCATCGGGAACGGGGAGAAACTGTTTGTACGCGCGCCCACAGGGATCGGTAAAACGGCGGCGGCACTCTTCCCGGCGCTAAAGTCTATGGCAGCGGGCGACAGCGGCACTATTTTTTATCTTTCGGCGCGAACCACCGCGCAGGAAAACGCGGAGGAATGCCTGAGCCGTATCTGTTCAGCCGGGGCACTAATCCGGTCGGTCACCATCACCGCTAAAGCAAAAATCTGTTTTCTCGGTCTCGAGATATGCGAACCGGACAGCTGCCCTTTCGCCGACGGTTATTACGGCCGGCTGCCCCAGGCTCTGGCGAAGGTGAAGCATGACGGCGGCGGCGCGTATACAAGGAAGGCTGTGGAGGCCGTCGCCCGTGAGTTGACGCTGTGCCCGTATGAGCTGTCCCTCGACATCGCGCTCCTCTGTGACGTCATTATATGCGATTATAATTATGTATTTGATCCGGCGGTGTACCTGCGGAGATTTTTTTTGGAAAACGACACCGGACGGATCGTGCTGCTCATCGATGAGGCGCATAATCTCATCGACAGGGCGATGGATATGTTCTCTGTTGCGATACGGAAGAAATACGTTCTTGCGGCGATGCGGGAAATAGACGCCGCGGTTCACCCGTCACTCTCCAAGGTTATGAAGGCGATGAACAAATACTTCATCGGTTTGAAAAAAACGATGAGGGAGGAGGAGCTCTCTTTCTGGGTAGCCGAAGAACTTGATGACGAGCTTTCCGAGAACGTGGAGAGAAGTCTCGAGCTTTTCCCGGACTATTTTTCCCGGTTGCGCGGGGACCCCATTCCCGCGGCGATAAGCGATTTCTACCGCGCCGCGTTACGCTTTTCGATTGTTGCCGAGCTGAAGGGCGACGGACACAAAGTGTATGCGGAATCTGCCCGTGACGTTTCGGTGACCATTCGCTGCCTCGATCCCTCGGGGCTGCTCCGCAAGCGGACCGATGCGTGTCGATCGACGGTTTTCTTCTCGGCCACCTTGACGCCTTTCGAGTATTTTACCGCTCTCCTCGACGGTGGAGAGGACGCGGGAACGCTTAATCTCGAATCTCCCTTTCCCCTGGAGAACCTGCGGGTTTTTATCGATCCGCGGTTCTCGACCCGGTATCGCGACCGCGAGATGTCGCTGCGGCCGCTGGTCGAATACGTTGAGATTTTTTCCAAACGGGGCAATTGTATCTTCTTCTTCCCGTCCTACGAGTACCTCGAGATGACGTTGATGCTTTCCAGGAAAGAAAAACCGGGTATCGAGATACTTGCACAGCAGCGCGGTATGGACGACCTGGGAAGACGGGACTTCCTCGCGTCATTTGTCGCTGATCATCCGGAAGGTGTGCTTGCATTTGCCGTTCTTGGAGGGGTTTTCGGTGAGGGGATCGACCTGGTTGGGGAACGTCTGGTGGCGGCGGTCATCGTCGGTGTCGGCATGCCTCCCTTAAGCGACGAGAAAAACCTCATGAAGGAGTATTTCGACGAGCGGTTCGGTAAGGGGTTTCTTTTCGCCTATACCTACCCGGGGATGAACCGGGTATTGCAGGCCGCCGGGAGAGTGATACGCGGCGAGACCGACAAAGGTACAGTGCTTTTTGTCGGTCAACGGTTTGGCACGAACGGATATCGGCGTCTGTTGACCGCGGAGTATCAGCACGCCGTGACGGTCACCGCGCAGGAGCAGGTTGCTGCGTCGCTTTCAAAGGAGAAGCCGGCGCGCGGCCGGGCCGACGAACAGGCGTCGCCGTGAAGCAGCGCGGCGTTTATAACGTTTATAAGAAACAAGAAGAAGTTTACGGGAGGTACACATGCCATCGATTGCGACGCTTGAGGAGCTGAACGCGGTACTCGGAGATCTCGAGTTACTCAAAAAGAAGCATCCGGATTCGTACGACGATCTGGCCGCTCTGTTCAGGAAACACAGGAAAGTGGGGTACAAGAATATCTGCAAAATGCTCCTCGGCGAAGCGACGCCGGACAAGCTCAAGGGGCTTATGTAGCGGGCCTGCGCAGTGGATAACGTGACCGGCGGACCGCGATTCCCGCAGGAGCACAGTCTCGCCGCCCTTCAAACTTACGCCTCGGACGTCGGCACCGGCGGCAGATCAAGCGGAATAGGCGGCTCT
>JAFGHN010000180.1 GCA_016930115.1 Spirochaetales bacterium
AAATCTTTTGGAGGTGTTCTATGGCGATTATTAGATGGAGGAACGATGTCTGGAGACCTGCAGAAGAATTGCGAAGGCTCCAAAACGAGATTAACGATCTGTTTGATCTTCCGGAAGTTTTCCCGGGAAGAGGCATATTCGACAGGTCAACCTCACCGGCTCTTGACATGCTGGAAACCGATGAGGGCTATACAATTTACTGCGACCTGCCGGGCATGGATAAGAAGAGCCTCGAACTATCGGTAACATCAAATGTGCTCACAATAAAGGGAGAGAGAAAACCCCGTCAGCTGGGAAGGGATGCAAAGGTTTTCCGGAATGAGACCTGGGAAGGCGTTTTTCAAAGGACTCTGGCTGTTCCTTCAGCGGTGGATAACGAAAAAATTGAAGCCGAGTTGAAAGACGGTGTGTTGAAGATCTTTCTCCCAAGACGGGAGGAGGATAAGCCGAAGCAGATCGAGCTCAAAGTCAGATAAGGAGGGAGTGTATGGCAGACAAAGAATTGATGGAACGGCCGCAGGAAACGAAGGGGCAGATCAGGTCGCTTTACAGCATTATCGAAGAGAAGGGCGAAGTGACAGTAACCCTCGATATGCCGGGCGTCAAGAAGGAAAATCTGTCCATCAGCATCGAAAACAGCGAGTTGCGCGTGACGGGAAAACGCGACGGTGAGGATACTTCAGGAACATATCTTGTCCGAGAGAGACGGTACGGGGATTTTTCAAATTCTTTTACCCTTGACGACACCATTGACCAGAACAATGTGGAAGCATCGCTCGAGAACGGCTTGCTTACGATCAAGCTTCATCTGAAAGAAGAGGTAAAGCCGAAACGCATCGAGATAAAGACCACTTGACCGTTGCCGTCCCCCAAAAATGGCAGAGCCGCCTGACCGGTCACTACGGTCCGGCGGCTTCTTTTTTACATGGGACTCCGTTAAAACGGCGCCCGGGCAAAAACCGGGCCGTCGCACGTTAAAGCTGGCGCCTCCCCGGTCCCTACCAGCCGTCGATGACCACGGTGACATGGAGCGCCGAACCGGGCAGGCCGGCTCCATCGAGTGTGAAATATGCTTCAACCCCGTTTTGGACACCGGCGGGGATCTCGATCGAAATGTTTTTTTCGATTTCGGCCTCCCCAAAACCGGAGCAGGCCGCGCACCCCCGGCCTCCGCACTCCGGGCATCTGACCCTCGCCGGAATTGTTAACGGAACGCGACAGCCCCGTATCGCTTCAGCGGGAGAGAGAATCAGGTCGATTGCGAGCTCGTCGATAAGCGAATGACCGGGGAAATAGCTCGTGCGGCCCGGGCGCTCATATTCCTGCGTCCGGACGGGCGGGTCTTGCCGGCCGGAAGAGCGCCGGACATCCATCTGAAGGCCCGCCTTCTCCCGGTTCCTGTCATACGCGGACCGCTGCTCCTTGTCACGCAAGACCTCATACGCCTCCTGAACGCTGCGGAAGGCGTCACTGTCACCGGTCGCCGCATCAGGGTGGTGCTTCATCGCAGCATTCCTGTACGCGTGCTTTATCTCGGCAGTATCCGCGTCCTTGTCCACACCGAGGGTCTTATAATGGTTTTGCTCTTTTCCCTTGCCCATTCCAGTAATAAATTTGATTATTCAGAGTTTCAGAATCAAGTACTTCCTGCGCATACCTTATCGTCCGGCATCCTCGCTTCCGCCGATTCTCCGGCGCTCCCCGAGCAACAATACTTCCCGCAGCTGCTCAGGCCGGCGGACCGAGAGCCACTCCGGTTCAAACCGCCGGTCCATCGCGATTTGTGCAAGTGCGGCGAGGGTTTGAAGATGTAGCGTCCGTTTGTCCTTTGAGCCGACGAGCACAAAGATCGCCTTCACCTTCTCATATGTATCGTTGAACCGGACGCCTTCCGGCGCTCTAACCGCCAGGAGCAAAAAAACGCCCTGGTTTTCGAGTACCAGGTGTGGTACCGCCACAAACGGGGCGATGGCGGTGCTGCTCTCCCGCTCTCGTTGCCATAGCAGCTTTTCGATGCGAGCGGGCTCCATATTCAGTCGCCGCTGAAGAGGGACCGCCGCCAGCGGAAACAGATCTTCGAGGGTGCGAACGGCGGGTACATCGATAAAGAGCGCTTCCTTAAATACCGCATCCACCGGGTCGAGCTCGATCTCATCTTTTTCGTGGACGATATCGCGGAGTTCCCTCTCGAGGTTATCACCGGCGATTTCTCTATTTGTGATCCGTTCGATGAGGTGCAGAAGCGCGTACTCGCCGGTGTGTCGCGATCTGCCGTACAGAAGATACACGCCCACGCTGATAACAGTTAGTGATCCGGCGACGATGAGACCCATGACACCAAGATCGATGATAAAAAAAGCGAGCAGCACCATCGAGAAAATCTGCACGAAAGGAGTAAAACGGACCCGGAAGGTCGGCCGGTAGCTTGTCAGCTTGCTGTACCGCATTACCAGCACCCCCAGGTTTGCGAGCAGGTATGAGCTCATAATAATCGTACTTGCCGCGGTAACGAGGAGTTCGAGCGAAACGATGCTCCCCGCGGCGACCATGACCCCGGTCGTGAGCAAAGAGGCATACGGCACGAACTGTCTCCGTGAAAAACGGCCGAACACCGAAGGCAGGAGCTGGTCCCTGGCTAACGCAAATGGGTAACGCGCCGAGGAAAGGATTCCGGCGTGGGCCGTGGTAATAAATGCCAAAGAAGCGCCAACGGCCAGTACGGCGAACCCCCAGGGGCCCACAAGGTTCCGCGCAGCATCGGCGAGTGGCGTGCTCGTCCGCGAAAGCTCATCGGCGGAGGATACGCCGACGGTCACAATCAAGCTGAGCACGTAGAGCGCCGTGACAGCCACAATAGCGCCCAGAATCCCCAGTGGGATCGCCCTACCCGGGCGTTTGACTTCGCCGGACACGCTCGATGCGTTGATCAGGCCGCCAAAAGAGACAAAAACGAAACCGATCGCGCTGACCGTAGTATTCCAGTTTCCCGCGAAAAACGGCGTGAATCTCTCCCGGTCTATCTGCGGCAACCCTGCCACGGAGAGGGCAATGAGAATTGTAACCAATATCGCCACAAGGGCTATTTCGATTTTTGCCGCGGATTTTGCGCCCAGAAAATTTGCCGCAACAAACAGCACAACCAGCGCAATCGACACCGGTACCAACGGGAGCGGTGTCAGCGATGCGATGAGTGCCGATAGACCGTACACAGCGAATGCGCTCTTCGCAGACAATGCGAACCAGCTTAGAAGCCCCGAGATCGTTCCCATGAGCGGACCGAGACTCCGGGCAATGAAAAAGTAATCACCTCCCGCTTTCGGCATTCCGGTGGCCAGCTCAACGATGCTCAGCGTACCGATAAAGGCGATAATCCCGGCAATACCGTACGCGATGATCATCGCCGGGCCGCTGCGGGAAAACGCAATACCCGGCAGCACGAAGATACCGGAACTGATCATCGCGCCGGCGGCAATTGCGAAGAGGCTTCCGGCGCCGAGAACTCGCGGGGTACGCCCGGCGGCGTTTCCTGTCACGGCTGAAGAACCCTTGACCGCTCTGCGAATCTCTCCCTGTATTCGGCAAAGCTTCGCCCAAGGGTGTGCCTGCCTCCCTCGACCGCAAGATTCTGTCCGGTTACATAGGTGCTTTCGTCACTTCCCAGGAACAGCGCCGCATGGGCAATGTCTTCCGGCCATCCGGCGCGCCCGACGGGAGTGGACTTGACGTAAAACGCCGCCAATTTATCCAGGAGCTCCTTGTTTTCAGCCTCGTCATGCTTATCATGCCCGCCGAGAAAAATCGGGGTCATGATGCCGCCGGGGGAAATGCAGTTCACCCTTATGCCGTGCTCCGCTACTTCCAACGCCCAAATCTTCGATACATGTATGAGCGCGGCCTTCCCGGCGCCGTACAAGGCCGAGGAACCGTCGTGGGTCATTCCCGCCGTGCTGGCTATATTGATGATGCTCCCGGAGCGCTGTTTTTTCATGATCGGTACGACGTACTTCATACAGATAAAAACCGAACCAAGCACCAGCATTATCTGCGAACTGAAATACTCGGCGCTGTATTCTTCTATGGGTACTCGCGGTACGCTGCTGCAGGCGTTGTTGACAAGACAATCCACCCGGCCCCACCGGGAGACAGTGGCCTCGACCATGGCCTTGATGTCTGCCTCTACCGTGACATCGGTTCTGCAGAAGGCTGCACGCCCTTTCAGTTTCTTTACAAGCGCCTCTCCGGCGTCTTTCCCTCTGGCAGCGATCATTACGCGCGCGCCTTGTTGGGCAAACATCTGCGCCGTTGCCGCGCCTATGCCGCTGCTCCCGCCGGTAACGATGGCAACCTTTCCTTTCATCCTGCTCCCCATTGTGCCCTCCAAAATTCACCTTTCTTGATTGACAATCCGGCATAGATAATACACGTTGTAGCAGAACTTGGGGAGTAAGGTGCAACGATGGAAGCGTGGCTATCCGGGATTTTTGAGCAATTACCTCTTGTGGTGCTTTTTGTTATTATAGCCGCCGCCCTGGCCGTGCTGGTGAAGGGGGCCGACATACTCGTCGACCAGGCGGTTTCGCTTTCGGTGAAATGGGGTGTGCCAAAGATGCTTATCGGGGCGACGATCGTGAGCTTGGGCACCACTCTGCCGGAGGTGTCGGTCAGCGTGATCGCGGCGATACAGGGCGCGCCCGGGCTCGCGCTTGGGAACGCCGTGGGGTCAATCATCGCTGATACCGGGCTCATCCTGGGATTGGCGGTCGTAATTGGCCGGGTCCCGGTGGATCGTACACTGGTAAGCCGGCAAAGTTGGATCCAGTTCGCAAGCTCCGGGCTGCTGGTGCTTGTCTGCATCCCTTACCTCAGAATGGGCAAAATGTTCTCGCACGGCGGGCGTCTTCCCCAGCTGGTTGGGTTTATACTTTTGGCGCTTCTTGTCGTCTATATCCTGCGGTCCATCACCTGGTCAAAAGCCGCCCCTCCTGACGCTATCGCCGGCTCGACGGTCACTATCGATAAAGGAGTCAGGCCCGGCTTGGCGATTCTCGGCGTCGTTATCGGCATAGCGCTGGTTGTTATCGGCTCGCGAGTCCTCATACCGGCGGTGGAAGAGACTGCCCTCAGGCTTCACATTCCTGACGCAATTATCGCAGCCACGCTCGTCGCGTTTGGGACCTCCCTTCCCGAGCTGGCGACCGCAATTGCCTCCGTAAGAAAAGGCCACGGTGAGCTTGCGTTGGGCAACGTGCTCGGCGCCGACGTGCTCAACGTTCTCTTCGTCAGCGGCGCTTCCGCGGCGGTCACAAAGGGAGGACTCACCGTACCGCCTGAGTTCTTTTATCTTTTCTTCCCATCGATGATCTTTGTGGTGACTGTTCTCCGGGTTGGGGTCAGCCGGACAAAGAACCAGTTCAGTAAGGCATTCGGCTTTATACTACTTGCCGCCTACGTGACTACCGTGGTTCTCGGCTATGTGGTACCCGGGGGTTCAGCGCCAACGTTGCACTGACACGCCGCGGACCAGGCGCAGAATTCCATAAACGAAAAGTGACCACGTGCCCGCTGTTCATGCGGGCACGCGAGTTATTTGGATTTGCCCTCGACAAGTTCAATCGTTTCGCCATCCGGACCGGTGATAAATGCGATGTGGGTACCGGGTCTGATCTCCAGCGGATCAACCGCGAATACAACGCCTTTTTTCTTTATGGCGCTGCAGTAACCGGCGAAATCGCCGACTACCTTGAGGCCGAAATGATCCGCGCCCCATTGATTATGGCTCTTGAAGCCGTCGAATTGCTGCAGCGGATGGTTGTTTTCGGGAGCTTCTCCCGGTCGTTTGCCGCGGATTATCATTCGTACTCCGTGTATATTCACGACGATCTGAGGAGCGCCGCGCATTTCATCCTCGCTGACTATCTCCCCGCCGAATACATCCGCATACCACTTCGCCGCCGCCTTTGGGTCC
>JAFGHN010000181.1 GCA_016930115.1 Spirochaetales bacterium
GTAGGGGACGATCTGTTCACCACCAGCGTCGACCGCCTGACGAAGGGCATGGAGGCCGCCGCCTGCAACGCGGTTCTCCTCAAAGTGAACCAGATAGGGACCATAAGCGAGGCCTTCGATACGGTCAAGCTCGCCTACAGGAACGGATACGGGCTGATGCCCTGCAACAGCCGCGGCGAAGGGGTTGATATCGCCGACTACACCGTGGGGCTCGGCGCCGGGACGGTTCGTGAATGCGGGGTCGGTCCTTCGGCCAACCGGTTTCTCGCCATTGAAGAACAGCTGGGAACCAGGGCGAAGTTTCTCGGCAAGGAGGGACTGAAGCAAGGCGTCCCGTTCGTTCAGACAGTCAAGGATCGGCAAAAATGAGAATACAGAACATGCAGAGCCTGCTTTCCCACGGAAACATTTCCGGCAGGAAAGCCGTACTGGAAATCCTCGAGGCGGGTCTTTCGGCATCTGATCCATACGCCAACGTAAAAAAGCTCATCCGGTTGGACGGAGACAGGCTGACCATCGGCAACAGCGACTTCGAACCGCCTGGATCGCCGGTCACGGGCGAGGAAGTTATAGAGCTCGGCGATATTGAGAACATCTACGTCGTCGGCGCGGGAAAAGGCATCCAACGCGCGGTGAAGGCGATAGAAGAGACCCTCGGAGACAGATTGACCGGGGGACACGTTATCGACAAGAAGGGCCATCCGGTTATCCTCGAAAAAGTGGAAGTGACGCTGGGGGCGCACCCCGTGCCCGACGAGGACTGCGTGCGGGGGTGCGAACGGATCATGGCGCTGGCAAAAAAGCTTACAGAGAGAGATCTTGTCTTCACCTGTATCGGAAGCGGCGTATCCTCGTTGCTCACCATGCCGGTACCCGATGTCAGCCTCGATGATGTGAGCAGAGTCACCTATTTGATGCAAATCGAACGGGGCGCCACCACGACCGATCTCAACGCCATAAGAAACCACCTCGATATGATGAAAGGGGCCCGGATATCCCGTATGCTGAATCCAGCCAGGGTGATACATATCATCACCAAGCCTCCGCGGAAATACGAAGATCTGATGCGGAACAACCACTTCCTCCATACGCTGCCGGACTACACGACGTTCCGGCTGGCCGTCGACAATCTGAAAAAGTACGATGCCTGGGAAGCAGCGCCCGACTCGGTCAGGCGGTTTCTCGAGAAAGCGGACACCAGGTATGAGTCCGTCAAGGCTGAGGAGTTCGAAAAAACACCGTGCCGTATCTTTTTTGTACTCCCCGACAAAGGGCCCAATTCGGAACTTCCTTCGGCAATGAGGAAAGCCGAAGAGCTCGGTTATCGCCCGTTGATGCTGACCGACGCGCTCTACCACGCCGAGGCGCGCCACGCGGGCACCTATGCGGCGGCTGTTGCGCGGACAATTGAACGGCTTGGACAACCGGTCGAACCTCCCTGTGTGCTGTTCAGTACCGGAGAGATGGTCGTCACGGTGGGCAAAAGCACAGGAATCGGCGGCCGGAATCAGGAGTTCGCGCTTTCGGCGGCATTCGGCATCGAAGGGAGCGAGAATATCGTGATCGCCTCGGTTGACACCGATGGGACCGATGGTCCGGGCAGTCAGTTTTCAAAAAACGCCGGGGGCCTGCCGCAGTGCCTTGCAGGAGGCATCGTTGACGGCCACACCCTCGCCGAAGCGAAGAAGGCCGGCGTCGACGTCTCCGGGGAGCTGAAGGAGCACAACACCTCACCGGCGCTGTGGGAATTGAAGAACGGCATAGTGGCGAGTCCGAACATAAGCCTTCTGGACCTGACGGTTATACTGGTCGCGGCCCGCGGCTGAAAACCTCTACGGCACACCCGGCCGCGGTCCGGCCGTGCTCCGGAGCGGGCACCGGCGCGGCAGCTTGAAGGCGCCGTGGCCACTCCTCAGGTGCGGGCGTTCGTGAAGGCACTGGGGCCAATCAGCCGCCGCCGTGGATGGAGAACAGCACCGGCCGGCGGTTGTGCGGAGCGACATGGCCCCACTCGGTGGCGTCACGCACTCCTGTCCACGGTTGAGGCTTGACGGGAGGCATGAAGCGTTTCTTTCCGGAGGTGTCCCTGCCGTACGGTATGGCCCTGAAGACGTGGATACCCTCCACCACCTCTCCGCGAATATTACCATAAGTCGTTTCGACGACTTCGGACATGGACCATTTCCCGATCACGGAAAAATACGATGTCCTCGCCGCCGCGCCCGGCAACATCGCGCGGTGTTCGTCACCCCTGCGGCATTACCGCGTTAATCTGCAGCTCCTCGACTTTCTCTTGCAGCGGCACCCCCGTCTTTGTATCCCAGCCCATGAGGGCATAGTAGTAGTCTCTCGCCTCTACCATCTTCTCCAGATCGCAGGGTTTGTCTTCCAGGGCGCCGCTCTTTCCTTCATAAAAACGGTCGGGAAGGCAGTCGTCATCGGCACTCAGGCCCTCCCGGATGTTAAAGAGCCTGAACATCGTCAGCGCGCGTTCTGCAATAGTAAACATCTCGGTCAGTGTCATATCCCACCCGGTAATCGCGTTTGTCAATTCGACAAGCTCTGAAAAACCGTACGGGACAAATTGGCAAGCTATGAGGGAGTCCTTGATAAACCTGTCGAAAAACGTGTATCGGAGCATCGCCGTTTTCAGTGCGCCGTAATCATACTGAGGGGGTGGTTCTATTTCTCCCATGAGCGCTCTGAATTGATCGAGCAGTCTGCCTTCCGTCGAAACCAGCGGGTCGTGGAGGTTGAAACAGTGGTCGGCCCCGTGAGGATTTACCATGTAGCCGACACCAAGGATGTGTTTGAAGCGGGGTTCGTGCATCGGAATGCTCACGCCTTTCACATCCATTGAATACTTTTCCGCTCCCTTTCCTATCCGCTCGGCGGCGATCTTGGTGCCCTCGGCGAGCAGGTCGCCTATACCCTCACGTTTGGCGATTA
>JAFGHN010000182.1 GCA_016930115.1 Spirochaetales bacterium
GGGAGGAGATCCCCGACCACCGGCACATCTCCCTTCGTCACCGTGAGCAGCTTCAAGAAACCGGTAAGAAACGTGATAACACCTATGCTCACCCGCAAACCGGGTTTTGCTTTGAAGAAATCCCTTACGGCGATGAAACCTGGAAATTTCGTGCTGTAGTGGTCCGCCGAGAGAACAAGACCGCTCAGCAATGTCGTCAGTATCGACAAAAAGTAGATCTGTATCATCGGTGTTACCTACTCCCTCCACCCGCACGGGAGCCGACGTCAACCCCGGACGGATGACCGCCAAATCTTACCGCAAACCGAATCACCGGTCAAGCCGGATTTTATTCTTCTCTGATCCGGACGGTCATCGAGCCGGTTGTCTCATCGGCGAACAGATCGATTCGTATCTGTGTTTGCTCGGGAGAGAGTGGCAGAGATCCGCGGTAGATCTCTTCCACTCCGCCGGCTTCCGGAAGAAAACCGCTCAGTTCGATACGTGTTCCCCCGGCGGGATATCCGATACGGATACGGACAGGCTGGGCCTCCACGCGATCCTCCCGGGCTTTCGCCTTTACGCTGACAAGCACGTTGTCTCCAAAGGCGATGGCACCGGCGGACACGGCGTAACCTTGGAGAATATTTCCGTCACCCCTGACACGGTAGAATACGGAAATCACGATGACGAGCATGACGAGAAAAACAACGTCTATGAGTGTGATGAGGAGAGAGCGGTTTCCCCGGAGGATTCCTTTTTTTTTCGACGTGTCCCGTAGATGATCAGGAAGCGACGCCCTGCGTTCTTCCCTGTTATAGTGATACCGTACTGTGCCAGGCTCCCTCGTTTCTTCGCTCATGATGCACCGGCCACGACCCGCGAGACATAGGGCGGCAGGTCTTGCGCAAGAAACCAGCCGCGTTCAGCGAAGGCCTCTTCGGCGGCCTTTCCGTGAACAAGCACGCCGAGACACGCGGCGTTTCGGACATCGAGACCGCTGCCAAGAAGCCCGGCGATGACGCCGCACAGGACATCACCGGTCCCCCCGGTACCCAAAGCGGGGTTGAGCCCGTCGAATATCCAGTATCTACCGTCCGGAGCGGCCACCATCGTCACGTGGCTTTTCAGAACCACCACCGCGTTGTATTTCGCGGAAACCTCTGTCGCAACGGCGAGAGGCCGTTCCAGCACCTGTTCAGCGGTCAAGCCCGAAAGCCGGGCCATTTCGCCCGGGTGCGGAGTCAAAACCACCTTTTCCCCAAGATCGGGAGCTGTGCTGAAACCCGACAGCAGGGTGAGCGCGTCGGCGTCGAGCACTCCTTTCAAGCCGGAACCTATCAGTCTCTCGAGCCAGGGGACTCTTCCTTCGAATCCCCAGCCCGGGCCCGCAAGATAAGCGTCGTAGATTCCAGGATCAAAACCCAAGGGATCGGAGGATACTTTCCACGGCTTTGCCATTACCGAGACGAGACTGGCAGCGACCGGCAGATACGCCGCCTCGTCGATGAACAGGTAGACCAAACCGCATCTCGCACGAGCCGCGGATTCGGCGGCGAGCACCGGGGCGCCCGTGGTGCCGACGCTTCCGGCGAATACCGCGAGTTTCCCCCGGGTTCCCTTGTGAGCGTCAGCAGGAATGACCGGCAGAAGCCGCTTTATCGCATCATATTGGAGCAGCTCGCCGGGAATTGCAGGATCGTTCAGAAGCGCCGGCGGGAAACCGATCGGCACGTGAACGATACGGCCGCAGTTTGCCCGTGCCGCCGGGAGGTAGAGGCACGCCTTGGGCAACCCCAGGCAAAGGGTCACATCTGCGCGGACAACCGGAAAGCCGCGCTTGAAATCGTCACCGAGCCCGCTCGGGAGATCGAGGGCTATCACTTTCGAGGCATGTTTGTTTATCATTTCGACGAACGCCGCGGCGCCGGCCCGGAGGGGCCCGGACACGCCGGTGCCGAACAACCCGTCCAGGACAACCACCGCTCTGCGGAGCAATTTCTGCGCCTCTTCAGGTTCATCGGCCAAAGAGACAATCTTTACTTTGAGTTTCCTCACTATGTCGAGATTTGCTGAGGCGGTTTCGCTTTTGACCGGACCGGAGAGCAGAACCGCGGTTTCCAACCCGTCAAGAAACGCCTGTCGCGCCATCACAAGCGCGTCGCCGCCGTTGTTTCCGCTGCCGGCGATAAAGACGATCAGGCCGCCCGGGCCGGCGAATTCGGCAAACATTTCACGGCAGACGGCGTAGGCCTTTAGTCCCGCATTTTCCATCAGGATGCGGGCCGGAATCGCATACCCGGATTGCGCTTCCGTATCTATACTTGACATCCGTTTCGAATCGACGATCTTCATTGCTGTTTGCTCAAGTACTTATCCGTCCTCCAGAGAACGACATCGGCTTCAGTATTCCCGCCGATGAGCGCCGTGAGTATGCCGTCAGGTGTAACGTGGAACTTTCTATACAGAGTCTGCGAATCATCGAGTTCAATGAAGCCTTTGTGAACGACCATCCCGGAAGTATTTACCAGCAGAATATTATAGAGTCTTTGATCCGCCGGGCTGACCAACAAGAAAATACCCCCTTCACAGACACCCGCAAGATACTGGATAACCTCTTCCTCTTCCCTGTTGAACATCTGCGCCCTCCCGCTTGTTCTGAATGCAGGGGGAAGCTCGATTGAATCGACGACAACTCCCTGGAGGGTATCGATCCAATGGATAACCGATTTACTGAAAACAAAGTCTTCACTCTGGGACAACTCGCCGTAGTAGTCGGTCTTGACGTACAACACGTCGGGTTCAGGTCCGGGCAGGACTCGCTCGATTGAAGTTATCGCCCCGCCGCCGGGTTGGGGGAGATCCGCTTCAGAAAAGCTGTAGGTGTATCTTAACTCGCCCGAGCGCTCGTATGAAAACACAATCCATGTATCGGTTGTACGGGTGACGACGGTGAGAATATCTCTCTCGCCAAGGCTCAGCGAGTCTATATACGGGAACGGAACGTCCAGAACCCCGTCCTGGCCGATGTAATCGACAAGAGTTCCCGCGGGAGTGAAGCGGAGTATCACGTTGCGTAACTGAGTGCCGAGCTCGTCGTCCCATATCCGGCGGTCCTCCGCTACGATATCCTGCACATAGAGCATGCCTGAATCCGCCACCGCGATTTCTCCGACCTCGTTGAAAGGGTACGCAAACGCCTTCCGGGTTGAAACCGCACCGTCGGTTTCGTTGGCAACAAGAAGCACGGGGATCGGGTTGGCGGCGGCGTTATAGAACAGCGTGACCAAATCTCCGTAGGAAGAAAACTGCATCACCTTCTTCGCAGCCGGATTGCTCACAAAAAACAGACCGTTCTTCATTTCGATGTCGATCGTCTGGCTGGAAGCCTGCCCGGGCAGTTGGATGAGATCGATCTGGTCTTCCATCTTTCCGATCGCCATACTGAATTGATGGTGTCGCTCGATAATCGCGGACGCATCCCTCCGGTTGCACCCGGCACATAAGATCAACACAGCAAGCAGGCATACCGGCCGGACTATGTAGGGTTTCATTCAGGCTCCCGTCGGCGTGAGTGAATACTACTTCGCCGCACTTTTCTTTGTCAACGAACACCGCGGTGCCCGCGCAGCGCGGCAAAACAGGCGTCGCGTCTCTTGACCAGCGATGCGGGGTGTTTGCATACTTGAGACTCATACAGCACTTCGGAGCTTTCGAATCATGAACCAAAGTTTATTCAAGTTTTTCTTCGGCTCCCAACACGAACGGGATCTAAAGCGCCTCTTGCCGGTATTGCAGCAGGTAAACGCACTCGAGAAGTGGGCCCGTTCTCTCACAGCGGAGGATTTCCCACGCAATACAAACGAATTAAGGGAACGTCATCGCAAAGGCGAATCGTTGGACGCCCTTCTGCCCGAGGCTTTTGCGCTTGTTCGTGAGGCGGCCCGCAGAACATTGGGCGAGCGTCCCTTCGGGTCTCAGGTGCTCGGCGGGATCGTCCTCCACGAAGGGAAAGTCATGGAGATGAAGACAGGCGAAGGCAAAACGCTTTCGTGCGTCAGCGCCGCCTACCTGAACTGTTTGAGCGGGAAGGGAGTCCATATAGTCACGGTCAACGATTATCTTGCGGAACGTGATGCGAGGTGGATGGGCCCGGTTTTCAGGTATCTCGGCGTCACCGTCGGCGCCATCCTTTCCGAGATGGACAACGAGGCGCGCCGGGAAGCCTATGGAAAAGACGTGACCTACGGTACGAACAACGAGTTCGGGTTCGATTACTTGAGGGACAACATGCGCTGGAACACGGCCCGCCGCGTCCAGCCGCATCATCACTACTGCATCATCGACGAAATAGATTCGATCCTCATCGACGAAGCGCGGACCCCGCTCATCATATCCGGGTCGGCCGAAGACGATACAGCCATGTTTAATACGGTCAACCGTCTCGTTCCCCAGCTCAAGGAGTGCGGGAAGGACCCTGAGACCGGCGAGTATCCCGAGGACCCCGTCGGTGATTACAAGATTGATGAGAAGAACAAAAAGGTATCCTTCACCGACGAGGGATTGAACTCGATCGAGACGCTGCTTTTCAGCCGCAAGCTTATATCGGGATCGCTGTTCCTGGATGACAACTTTGAATACATCCACTACTTCACCCAGGCGATGAAGGCCCACAAGCTGTTCAAGAGAGACGTTGATTACGTGGTGCAGGACAACAAAGTAGAAATAGTCGACGAGTTTACCGGGAGAATCCTCCACGGAAGGCGATATTCCGAAGGGCTTCATCAGGCGATAGAAGCCAAGGAGGGAATACAGGTCGCCAAGCGAAACCGCACCCTGGCGACGATCACATTCCAGAATTTCTTCAGGATGTACGACAAGATCTCAGGGATGACAGGCACTGCGGACACTGAAGCCCGCGAGTTTTCCAAGATTTACGAACTGGAAGTCGTGGTGATCCCGACAAACAGACCGCTTGTCCGGATAGATGAAGACGATGTGATTTACCTGAACGAACAGTACAAGGTGGACGCCATTTGCGATGAGATAGAAAAGGCGCACAAGCGGGGCCAGCCTGTGCTTGTGGGCACGGTCTCAATAGAGAAATCGGAACAACTCTCCGCGCGCCTTATGAAACGAGGCATCAGACACGAGGTTCTCAACGCGAAAAACCACGCCAGAGAGGCGCTGATAATCGCCGAAGCGGGTGCCTCAGCCGCGGTCACCATCGCCACCAACATGGCCGGGCGCGGCACCGATATCAAGCTCGGCGGAAGCCCCGAGTACCGCGCCCGAAAAAGAGCCGGAACCGATGCACCCGAGGAGGAGTACCGGCTCGCGTACAGACAGGAATACGCAAAGTGGCTCGCCGATTACGAGGCCGTGAAGAGAGCGGGGGGGCTCTACGTTCTGGGAACCGAACGGCACGAGTCGCGCCGTATCGACAACCAGCTCAGGGGGCGCTCGGGCAGACAGGGTGACCCCGGGCTTTCGCGTTTTTTCATCTCTCTCGACGACAATCTCATGAGGCTTTTCAGCGATAATCTCAAGCCGATGATGCAACGGTTGGGGATGAAGGAAGGTGAGCCGATTTTCCATCCATGGATAAACAAATCGATTGAACGCGCCCAGAGCAGGGTGGAGGAACGCAATTTCGATATCAGAAAACACCTCCTCGACTACGACAACGTTTTGAACGAGCAAAGGGAGTTCATCTACTCGCAACGTGACGAGATACTCGAAGACAGCCGGCTCCTGAGCCGGGTGATCACGGCCGTGGAGGAGGTTGTGAGCGACCTCATGGAGGCCTACCGTTCATCCAGGGAACCTGCGTCCGCCGCTTTGAAAGTATTGCTGGATGATTTGCAGGCCAGTTTTTTTTACACCCCGGCGATCGGAGATATCGAAGATGTCTCTCTTGATGATCTTGAAAGCACGATCTTGAAGGACATCAAGGAGAATCTGACGAACAAAGAAGCCATGGTGGGCGTGGAAAATCTCAACAATTACATACGATACGAGTACCTGCGCGCAATCGACACCAGATGGCAGGAGCATCTTGAAAACCTGGAAGCCTTGAGGGAGGCTGTGTATCTTCGGGCGTACAGTCAGAAGAACCCGTTGCTCGAATACAAACTCGAAGGCTTTGCACTTTTCGACAACCTTATCGCGGATATAAGAAGCTCAGTCGCACGCAAAATAGTGACGGTGCAGATTCAACAGGCTCCCGATCAGCGAGGCAGGCGGGCCGCAATGGGCCAGGCGAGCCATACAGAACTGGGGCAATTTGCCGCCGCGGGCGGCGCGTCACGGACGCCGCGAGGAGGAAGCGCGGTGGCAACGGCGCCAAGGCAGAGTGTGCCCCAAACGGCGCAGGTGAAGCGAACCTACCCGAAAGTCGGCAGAAACGACCCGTGCCCCTGCGGAAGCGGAAAGAAATACAAATACTGCCACGGACGATAATCCGAAACCCGCCGCCGGCAGAGTGCTATGGCCCGGTCACGGCTTTTCCGGAAGATTCGACGTTTGCCGCTTTTTCGGCGCCGACGTGGGCGTTGGAATTGATGAAGACAAACACTGCAAAAATAACGAGCAGGAATAAAACCAGCTTTCTCACGATGCAGGCTCCGTTTTTCAGTAGTAGAGATATTTCCCGGGGTCGAGGGCGTCACCATTATAGTATATCGAGAAGTGCAGATGCGGCCCCGTACTCCTCCCGGTATTGCCTACTAGGCCGATTTTCTGTTTCTGTGCCACCCGTTGCCCCTCAGACACTAACCATTTATCCAGATGCGCGTAAAGGGTTTGAAATCCACCCTGGTGACTCAAGAGCACATATTTGCCGTAAAGACTGTTCTCCCCGGTGTAAATAACCCGCCCTTCGTTGGACGCTTCTACGGGAGTGCCTACTCTGGCGACGATATCGTAGCCGCGGTGCATTGCCATCAGTCCGGTAAAGGGATCTTTTCTCATGCCGAATCCGGAGCTCAGCACCCCTCTTAACGGATAGACGAACAGGTCACCCATCGCCTTGTGATAGGCCACGGAGCTCATCTGCGCATTTGGAACGAAAAGCTTGTCACCTTCATGGATGATTTCAGAATCAATATTGTTGATATCCAGTATCGGTTCCAGATCGACGCCGTAGCTCCGTGCGATACTCGAGAGAGATTCATTCCGTTTCACCAGGTGCATTACCCCGTCTACCGGCGGAACTTTGATCTCCACGCCCGCGAGCAGGCGCCTCACGTTGTCAATACCGTTGAAAGAGATGATCGTGCTCATGTCCAGATCGAACTTCTCGGCAATCCCGGAAACGGTGTCCCCGCGCTCAACAACATAGGTGACAGGATCGTAAGACATGAGCATCTTGCCGCCGGGCATAATGTCGCCGGCGCCGTCATCGGGCGATTTTCCCGGGCTCAAATACAGGTCGAGCAATGTATCGATGCCTGCGTCCCGCGGAAACGTACCAAGCCCGCCTCCAATACCGGCGACGGAACGGTCAAATCCGTTTGACAGAAGGAGAAGCAGGCAGAACGCCGCAACAATCGCGCCGATTATGTACAGCGCTTTCGGGCCGGCGAGAAATCGAGGTTCCTTCAAGATCCGCCGGAACTCCCGCGTAAAAGCGACATCCGCGGGCAACTGCCCCGGACGCGGCGCCGCAGCGAATTTCGCGGCTTTTTCTGCGAGTCGCCTTTCTTTTCTTCTCTTCCTCTTGACCACACGCTGGTGCGCGATGAGTTGGTTCATTGATCACCGCCGAAATAAAGCACAGTGTTTAGCCGGGCTCCGTGGGGAGCGCCTGTATTTCTTATATCGACAATTATGACGTTTCATATTAATATTGGCTGCATTGCAATCAAAAGCTCCCGGTTTGCCCGCAACCGCCCCTAGCGATGGAAGAAAAGAAGAATTTTAGCCGACTGGGCGTTGTCCTCATTATCCTGGGCATTGCCGTATTGCTCATCCTCTGGCGTTACATATCGTTGATGCTTCTGACGCCAAACGAAATTGAGAATCCGGCGCGGCAGCCCGTCGTCGAACGCGGGCCGATTCTCGACAGAAACGGCAGGATACTGGCCATCCAAACGGAGCTTGATTCGGTCACCGCCTGGAAACCCGAAATCGAAAGCAATGAGGAGATCGCGGCGCAGTTGGCGCCGGTCCTCGGAATCCCGGAGCAATCGATCCTGGATATTCTTTCAAGACAATCATCCTTCGCCTATATCAAACGAAAGATCACGCAGTCTGAGAGCATCCAAGTACGACGGCTCATCAATGATGATAAACTCAAGGGTATCAATCTCCAAAGGGAGTTCGACAGGACCTATCCGGAAGAACATCTCGCCTCCCACGTTCTGGGAATTGTTGACGTGGATAACCGCGGGCTCGAAGGACTCGAACTTTCCTACGATAGCCTGTTGCGCCCGGAAATCACGGATAGCGGGGCGGAGATCGTGTACGGCAACCAGCTGTTCCTCACCCTCGATGTGAATATTCAATATCTCACGGAAACCGTCGCCCGGGAAGCCATGGAGGAACACGAAGCCGATTCGGTCATGATCCTTGTCATGGATGCCCAGAACGGCGACCTTCTTGCTGTCGCCTCGGTGCCGGATTTCAACCCCAATGTTTATGGCAATTTCCCGGTCGCCTACAGGCAAAACCGGCCGGCTGTGGCGGCATACGAACCCGGCTCGGTGTTCAAGATCTTTTCCATCGCGGCGCTTCTTGAAGTGGGCGGCATCAGCAGTTACAGCAGCTTTGTTTGCGGCGGCTCCTACGAAAACCCGGATATCCCGGTGCCGATCAAGTGTTTGGGAGTTCACGGCCAGGTGAATGCGGCCGACATCATTAAATATTCCTGCAACGCCGGCGCGGCTTACGCGTCGGACAGCGTTGAGGCTCCTGTTTTTCACGATATGCTGGTACGCTTCGGGTTTGGTACCGAAACGGCGCTCCCCTTCCCCGGCGAATCAAACGGCCTGCTCAAACCGGCTTCCGGGTGGTCGGCCCGCTCCAAGCCCACCATCGCCTTTGGGCAGGAGATATCCACATCTGCGGTGCAGGTCATCACGGCTGCCACCGCTTTCACGAACGACGGGTACGTTCTCGAACCCCACATAGTCAAAAAGATCGTAAGCCCCGCCGGCGATCTTCTCGAAGAAACCATGAGGAAACCCCTCGTTGATGCACTCTCGCCCGAAACGGCCCGGGCGATGCTCCTCATGATGGAGACGGCAACCCAGACCGGCGGGACGGCGAGGAGAGCCGCGATCGAGGGTGTCCGGGTATCGGCAAAGACGGGGACCGCTCAGGTTTTTGATCCCGTCACCGGAAGCTATTCAACCCAGGATTTTACCGCTTCCTGCCTCGCCGTATTCCCGACGGACGCGCCGGAAATCATCATCTATGTCGTTATCGAACATCCCAAGGCCGGGGAAACCTACGGCGGCAGGATCGCCGCGCCGGTGGTCAGCACGCTCGGGGAGTCGATCGTCGACTATCTCAATATCCCGCGCAGCGGTGAAACCGCTTTCTCTCACGACGGAACGGTGCGGATACACGGCCTTCCGCCGATCGTTCTCGGCGACGCGCTTCCCGACCTGACGGGTTACTCGAAGCGCCAGCTCCTGCCGCTTCTCGATATCGACGATGTCAAAGTCACTATTTCCGGTTCGGGATGGGTGGTCCGCCAGGAACCCGCCGCCGGCACTCCCGTAAGACCGGGAATAAAGTTGCTTCTGGAGCTTGAATGAACTGTTTTGAGCGCAACCTCAAGGTACTCAGGCAGAAACACGCAAATTTCGACCTGCCGCCGGAGTCTGTGGACGCCGGGCAGAACGACGATATCCTGACATTGCAGGCAGCTTCGGGAGAGACCACCGCGATGCGGAACGGTATCTTCCTTCACTCAAGACTCGATCCGCGCCGGGAGGCCCGGCGGCTTGTCATGGGTCTGCGAAATCCGGACTGCACGGTGTTTTTCGGATTCGGACTCGGATACTATGTGGAAGAGTATCTCGCGGGATATCCGGACGGCACTGCAATTGTGGTGGAACCGGACTCGCGGTCATTCGCATTGGTCCTGAGGGCGAGAGACTTGACTGAGGTGCTCGAATCACCGCGGTTAATCCTGATCTTGAGCGCCGATCCCGAGGCGCTGGCGGAGGTTCTCAACGCCTTTCCGTTTTCAACCCCGGGTGTCCTCGCGCCGCGGTCGCTGGTGCGTTTCAACGAGGACTATTTCAGGAGGCTGCAGGCGGTGATCGATTCTTTCACCGCCCGTAGGGAAATAAACAGAAATACCCTGAAACGGTTTGGGCGGCGGTGGGTGAGAAACCTTGCTGCAAATATCCCTCATCTTCCGGGAGCCCGGAAGTTCAGCGACCTGGTGGGGCGCTATACCGATGTGCCGGCTCTTGTTCTCGCCGCCGGGCCCTCCCTGGATCAACTGCTCGACCATCTTCCGGCGTTGGCCGAGCGCTTTCTTATCCTCGCGGTGGACACGAGCCTTCGCGCAGTCTTGCGGACGGGCGTCTCGCCGGACTTCCTTGTGGTTGTAGACCCGCAATATTGGAACGCCCGCCACCTGGACGGATGTGTTACCGGAGACACCGTACTGATAACCGAGTCCGCTACCTATCCGACGGTCTTCAGATACCCCTATAGAGCGGTCTTCTTCGGTGCTTCTCTCTTTCCTCTTGGCGCCGCGCTGGAACGCGAGATCGGCAGCTTCGGCAAACTCGGCGCCGGCGGATCCGTGGCGACTTCCGCGTGGGACGCCGCACGGCAGATGGGATGCTCCCCTGTTTTCGCCGCGGGCCTCGATCTTGGCTATCCGGCGGCGGGCACTCACTTCAAAGGCGGAAGGTTCGAAGAGCTGCAGCTCTGCGGAGCCGGCAGGTTTGCACCGGCCGAAACCGGTAACTACAAAAGCATAAACGACGCGGCCCCGTTCTTTACCGAGTCCAATAGCGGTGCCGCGGTGCTCACGGACAAGCGGCTGGTGGTGTACAAATGGTGGTTCGAAAACCAGCTGAAAATGTACACCGATGTCCGGTGCGGAAACCTTTCCGGCGGCGGCGTTCGCATAGAGGGAATGGCATACACACCCTTGAAGGAGCTGCTCGCGTATCCGGAGATCCGGAGAGACCTTCGGTCTGCGGCGATAGAGGGGCTCGCGGCCGGAGATTCGTCGGTCATCCGGAGAAAACGGCTCCTCAAGGCCGGGGTCCGCGATCTCATCTGCGCGCTCGAGTCGCTCAAGGCTCTGGCGTCCCGGGCATTGGCTCTCACAAACGAAATGGACAACCAAAACGGCACGTTCAACAAAGGCATCCTTGAAGAGCTCAATCACATCGACGCCGAGCTTCTTTCACACAAGGCGAAGGACGTGGCGGGGTTCCTTATCCAGGATGTTGCGCAGGAAATTCTCGAAGAAAGGCCAACCACGGCAAACCGCGAACAGATAAAGCAGCAATCAATGCGCATGTACCGGAACCTGAGGGTGTCGGCCGAATACCACATCGAGATTTTGCGGCAGGTGCCTTTTTGATGGATGCCGCCCTGCAGGGCCCTTCCAACCGGAACCGCGCCGGTGTTTGCGTTTTCGAGTCAAGAATAAGGCATTTCAGTCCGAAAATGATGAAAGAACGGAACAAAGAAACGGCGTGGTCATTTTGACGTCCAGACACGCCGTTTTTTTTTGCCCGACGGACCTGCAATCACCGCCGAGGCAGAGCGGCTGAAATCAGGCGAAAAACAAAATGCACTAGGTTCGGTCTTTCCAGGTGAGCACCGCGCCGGCGGAAGTGAGACCGGCGCCGACCGCGCAGAGGAGCACCCTGTCGCCGTTTTTGACCTTCTTCTGCCGTGCGAGATCTTTCAATGCCAGCGGGATAGAGGCCGCCGACGTGTTCCCAAGATGTCTGATGTTGGAGAAGAACTTTTCCGGCAGCGCTTTCACGCGACTCGCCACTGATTTCAAGATCCTCTCGTTGGCCTGATGAGGCACAAACCAGTTGAAGTCCCGTATCGCGGTCTTTGCCCGGGAGGAAACAGCCTGAATGACATCGGTAAACGCGTCAACCGCACTCCTGAACATCCTGCCGCCGTCCATAAACCAGTACTCGTCTTTGGGAGATTCCATCAAACGCGGCGGCATGATCGCCCCCCCCGCCTTCCGGTAAATGATATCGTATCCTGAAGAATAGGCTTTGAGTACGGTTTCGCTGAGCTCATGACCGGTACTCTGCGACGAAACGACGGCCGCGCCGGCTCCGTCCCCGAACAGAAACGCCGTCGCCCGGTCGGATGGATCGGTGAATCTGCTCATCGCCTCCGATGCCACCACGAGAATGTTTCTGTAGGTGCCGGTCTTGAGGAACTGCTGAGCGATAGACAACCCGTACAACCACCCACTGCACGCCGCCTGCAGATCGAAGGCCGGAATGTCCCGGCAACCGAGTTTTTGCTGCACGAGACACGAAGTTGCCGGAAGAGGCATATCCGGCGTGGTAGTCGCCAGAATGATCATGTCGATATCCGCAGCGCTTACATTGGAGCTCTCAAGAGCTTCCTTCGCCGCGGCGTATGCCATATCCGAGGTGGATTCGCCGTTAACCCATCTCCGTTCACGTATCCCGGTAACCTTCTCGATATAATCTTCGTCGATGCCGTCGAATTGAGAGGTAAAAACGTCGTTTCTTACCACTCGCTCCGGCGTATAGGCGCCAATACCCGCGAGGTAGCTTGTGACGGCCCCCACGGGTGGCCCGCCGGTCTTCAAGTAAGCTTCAACCGCTTCCACGGTCAGACGGCCCTCCGTCGGTATCCTGCGGGCTTCCTCGTCGTCGATACCGGATTCAAGAAGGAATTTTCGCACCCTCGGGCTCACGTCAAGGCGTCCCGAGCTCCCGTTCCCGCCCGGACTCCTCACGGTCTGCGGGCCAACCGGGCTTGTCTCCGGTTCGGCCTTTTGCGGTTCGGTGAAAAGAAGATGCCGGACGTTTCTGTCACTCGTTCGGATTTCGAGAAGCGGCGCCTTCACTTCCACAACGTCCCCGGGCGCCGCCCGCAGAGTGACCACCTCACCGGCACAGGGTGCTTCGAATTCCCACACCGACTTCTCGGTTTCGATTTCGGCTATATTCTGTCCCTTGCTGACACGGTCACCGGGCTCGATAAGCCAATGCACCAGCACGCCGTCAACAATTGATTCGCCGTGAAACGGCATCGGTATAGTTACTACAAATTCCTCAGAGCTCATCACTCTCTCCTACATCTTGATTATAGACCGTATCTTGTCCGCGATGCCCTCCGCACCGGGCCTGTACTTCATCTCAAGCTCGGGTGCAAACGGTACCGGCAGATCAGGAGCCGCGTAGACCGTGGGGGGCGCATCCAGATCGAAAAACGCCCGCTCGGCCACCCCGGAAGCGATCCAGCTTCCCATCCCGCAGGTAGACCAGGACTCATGTACAACCAGGAACCGGTGGGTTTTCCTTACCGATTCGGTGATAGTCGTCCAGTCAAGAGGCTTCAATATGCGCGGATCTATCACCTCAACGGAGACACCGTGCTGCTTCTCCACCGCGGAAACCGCCTCAAGGCATTCATGAAACATCGCTCCGTAGGAGAGCAGCGTCAAATCGGTGCCCGATTTGTGCACTCTCGCTCCCTCGAGAGGAAGAATGTTCCCGTCAAATGCAACATCCCCCTTGATACGCCGCTGCAGGTACTTATTCTCGAAGAAGAGCACCGGATTGCCATCGTATACCGATGCGATCAGAAGCGCGAAATAATCCTCTATAAGCGACGGATAGACGATTTTCAGACCCGGAAATGTCCCGAACAATCCCTCGAGGTCCTGGGAATGAAACGGGCCGTAGCTTAAGCCCCCGCCGCCGGGCATTCTGATGACCAGCGGCAAAGGGGTCCCCGTGCGAAAGAAAAAACTCCCGGCATTGACGCATATCTGAGTGACCGCATCGGTGCTGAAATCTGAAAACTGCATCTCAACGACGGGCCGCAAACCCATTTCCGCGGCGCCGACGGCAAATCCCGTAAAACCCGATTCCGCGAGCGGCATGTCCAGGACACGTTCCCGCCCGTACTTCTCGAACAGGCCTTTTGTAGCTTTAAAAGGGCCGCCGAAGGCTCCGATATCCTCACCAAGGAGAAACACGTCATCGTCGTTCGCCATGAGGTGATCCAGGGCTTCTTTCACCGCCTGAACCGGCGTTATACCCCGGAGCGACTTCTCAGGCAACTTACGGGATACCTGCGGTCTGCTGTAAGCCTCCCATCCAATGGAGGAAGGGTCTATTCTTGCGGTTTCCAGCGCCCTGTTTATCTCCGCTGCAACATACTCATCCAGTTCATGCTCGAGTCGCTCAACAGCTTCCAGGCCCGTCGAATCGACAAGACGATCACGCGCGAGAAGCACCGGGTCTTCCGCCTTCCACATTGCAAGCTCAGCAGCCGGGACGTACTCCCCGGTATCGTATGCCGCGTGACCGGCCAGTCTGTAGGTGTCTGTCTGGAGCAGATACGGTTCGCCGGTTTTTTTCATCTGTGCCGTAATTTCCGCTACGGTTGCGGATACAAGTTCGACGTCAACGGCTTTTATCCGGCTGCCCTTGATACCGTAACCGGCAGCGCGTGATGAAAGATCGGCGCAGTTGAACTGGAGATTGTTGGGCGTCGAATACGCCCACTGATTGTTTTCGATGAAGAAAAGAACGGGTATCTTGAGCACTGAAGCAATATTCAACGATTCGTGAAAATCACCGGTGCTTGTGCCTCCGTCCCCGATGATCGCAAGGCCAACGGCATCAATCTGCCGCCGCCGCTTTGCATAGACGGCGCCGGTAACATTCGGGAGCATCGCGCCAAGATGGCTGACCATCGGCAGCAATCCCCTCTCGGGCAAACCGTGGTGTACGTTCCCGTCCTTGCCCCCGGTGGGACTGTCGCTATTTGCCACGTATTGGCAGACCATGTGGTAAAGCGGGACTCCCCATGCCAGATATCCGGCAAAGTCACGCTGCATGAAGTTACAGACGTCGGTTTCCGGGTCCAGTGCGTTGACGGCTCCCACTATCGCCGCTTCATTGCCCGTCCCGGTTGTGACGGTCCCTTTTACAATTCCCTGCCGGTAAAGCTCGATAAGTCGGTCTTCGGTCTTTCGCGCCATGTACATATACTTGTACATTCCCTGCAGGCCGTCGGCTTTTCCGTTTGGCATATAATCCCCGTTGATGAGTGCATTGTCGAGCAGAGGATAACAACTTCAATCTGATTCTTCAAGTAAAACTTATGTAAGAGTGCTCTCACGCGAAGCCCTGTCAAGCGCCCTCGGGATGTATCATCGCCGGAGGAAGAAAGGTGAACTCTCTTCTTTCCGAACCGAAGCCGACGGCCATACGCCTGCTCTCTTCGCGATTCTCGTCGGGCGCTGAAAAGAGGTCCTCGCTGACCTCATGTTCGAAAAGCACATCATCGGCAAGCACGCAGGCTTTGCGCCCAAGATATGAGATAAGCAACGCGAAAGAGCCGTAAGAGGCACGGTTCCCGACGCGAGCCGGTCTGTCGGCAGCGTACGCGGGAAGATTCGTGTAGAAAACCCTCCCGGAGCTGTTGCGCCTCAACTCACCCTTTGAGATGCGACGCACTTCGGCCACCGCCTGCGCAGGCATTGCATACAACTTCGAACCGAACCTGAAGAAAAGAAGCCTCTCCGATGAGGGCCCTTTGGGCACCGATATCTCGAAGACCATTCCTTTCCCGGGTTTCGCGGTCGCGCGTATCCGGCCTCCTATCTCCTCGACCCTCCTCGCCACAAGATCGAGCCCCACACCCCGGCCTGAATAGTCTGTGGCCTTGGCAACCGTGGTGAACCCGGGCCTGCTCAGGATGGCGAACAGATCGCTTCCCGTATTGCCGGCTTGCTCTTCCTGCCGCCGCAGCGCCTTCTCGTCAACACCGGCGCCGTCATCGGAAACCGTAATTCTGAGTGTCTCACCATCCTCGCGCGCGACTATCGAGACCGTGCCCGTTTCATCCTTTCCGGCGGTGCGTCTTTTTGCCGGCGGCTCGATACCGTGGTCGACGGCGTTTCTCAACAGCTGGCCCAGCGGATCCGACAACGCCGCGAGCGTTCTCCTGTCCACCGTAAGATCACCGCCTTCGGTTTTGAGCCTCACCCGTTTTCCAAGCTTCTGCGCCAGATTGTCCACTATTTCCTTGTATCGCTGGTATTCCTCACCGAAAGTTGCGGTGCGGACACCTTTGAGCTCTTCGTACAAACCGCCTGCAATGCGGTTTATCTTCCGGAGGGTTTGGGCGCCGGCCTTTTTATCACCCCGCATATCAAGTTCGAGTTCCCTGAGCCTGAGCCGCAAATCATCGGCGTACGCCGTGAGTTGTGCGAGTTTTTTCCCGGTCAGCCTGTAAAATGACGTGTAATCCCGCGGCGCCCGGCCGCCGGTCCCTCCAGCCGCGCCGCTCAACGCCACGCCCTGGGCGGATGTGCCGGCTCCTCCGGCACTCGCTTCAAACTCCATCAGATCGATCCTCGATCTAGCAACCTGGTCAACATCAAGGGCGTCATGGATCTCCGATTGAGCCACTGAGGCGGTGAGGTAGCAGGTATACACCGAGATTTCATCGTTTTCCCCGCCGTCGGCCGCTCCCGGAGTCGATATCGCCGGCACAGTTTTGACGACAGTGGAAATCTGCTCGAGGTTGCTCAAGATGAGGTATGCACGCGCCTGTTTCATCGGCGCCTCTTGTTCCAATTCAAAAACAACACGGTAACAGCGTTCATCCCGCCGGGTCGCTTCTTCCAGGAGTTTCCGTTCAAAGTTGTTGAAGACCGGGCCGGCGGCTTCCGAAGGGGCTTCCACCTTCTCTTTGTCGGCTTGCACCGCCTCCATGATCCGGTTGAGCAGGCCTTCTATGTCGGCGAAGGACGATGCGGATGTCGCGGCTTTGCCGGAGCGTATCGTCTCGAGTTTCTCTTCAAGCGCGTTTGCCAGGCGCCCGACGGCGGCGTATTTTAGATAGGATGCCTCGGACTTTACCGAATGTACGCACCGGAAAAGCTCGTGTATCTCTTCAGCGTCTATGCCTTTCCCGTCTTGCGCGGCGAGACGTTCTACAATTTCCTTCCCGCGGGAGAGGTATTCCTGCGCGTCGGCGAAAAATCGCGCCCTCAAGCTTTCCACTCCTTTGTTCATCCCCCACCCCTCTCGTGTTGCCGTTTGAGCCCAAACGGCTGCTCTTTCGTGGCCTACCGGTTGCCTGCGGCCAAAGAAATGATCAACTCGATTTCCCCGAGCGTGGAGCCGGTCCTGGAAGCAATGATCTTCGGCTCAAAACCTTGCCTGTGAAGCTCGAGCACCCGCGCGGTCATCCCTCCCCCGCCTGGCGGGGCGGCGCCGCCTGCCATGGGTTCCCGGTGTTCTCCTCCCCCGGCCGGCGCCACCGCGTAGGAGACCGATTGTTCTTCCAGCGGTCTTTGGCTGTCCGGCGGCAAGGTTTCCGTTCCGGCAGCGCTCCGGTTTTCTTCCGGCACAAGCGGCCTGGACCTTTTTAGCCTTTCGTACACCTCGGCGCCTATCCGCACCTTTTCGCTCTCTTTTCCGAGCAGCGCAATTTTCCTGTCCGACTCTTCTACAAGCTTCTTCAACCGCGCGATGCGTGCTTCGATGATACCGATGTTCCTGTCGGCGGTTTGGTTCAGCTCCACAATGAGCCGGTTAATCTCCTGTTTTATCGCGTCGAGTGCTTCCTCCCCGCCGAGGAGCCTGTTTATCCGCTTTCTCGCAAGTAAATACACCAGCGCGATCAAGAGAGCGTTTACCGCGATACTGATAAGAATTACGTCCACCTAGATTATCCGCTCAGATTATCCGCTCAGATCGATCTTGTTTCCCAGCGCGGGGTCCTGAAAAACGTTCTTCTTCCCGGTTTCCTTCTTGCCCTTGGACTCCTCATGCTCTCCACCGGGCTCTCCTGCTGTACCCTGTTTCTCATCCTTCACCGCATCGGGCCCGTCCTCGAGCTCTTTTGTTTCATTTACCGTCCGCGCCACCTCTTCAGACTGCCTGGCTATCTCGGAGCCTTGAGCCGTCTGGGCGACGTGCGCGGCCTCTCGCATGGCCGCCTGTTCTTTCCCGACCTGACCCAACCGCATGAAAAGTGTCTGCAGATCGATCGGCTGAATTGACATAATTGCTCCGGGACTATCGCTTTCGCGAAAGTTCCTCGTCAAGTTCCTCGTACTGGGTGATTTTCACCACGTTGGCCTCATTTATGAAAGTGACGGCGTTGAACTCGTTCCTGACTTCGAGAAACGCATCTTTGATGAAAATTCTGACGCCCGGAAATACTTTGGACGACGCTGAAATTTTCCCGCGAATCTTGAGGGATGAGAGATACTCCTGTATCTTTTTTACTTCCTCCAGCAATTGCTCTTTCTCGAGAGCCACCTCATCGCGCTTTGTAACAAGCTCCTCGAGAAACGCCGCCTTGTCTTCCGGAAGTTCCTTTTTCGCTTTTTTGAAGTTCTCGAGCGTACGGATGTTCAGATTTACTTCATCGAGAGTCGTGTCAAAACCGCGTATCCGCTCCTCGACACGCGCAAGTTTTTCCTTGGACCGCGGATCATACCCCACTTCCAGGACCGTTTCTGAACCGGCCACCGACCCGAGCGTCTTGGCGTGTATCTCTTCGGCGGCTTTGAGGTTTCCGCCGACGATCGTGGCGCGTTTGCCCTGGCAGACTATTTTCTTGTTCGCTATCACCTGGGTATTGATGATCCCTTCGCTTGCCACGACGAACTCCCCGGCCTCTACCCGGGCATTTTCGATGAACTTGGCCCACACGCTCTTTCCGGATTGGATTTTCCCTCCGGTCTTTCCGGCTATACCCTGATGCACAATGATGTCGCCTTCAGCGTCAAGTTCCGACTTCCCGACATTTCCCATGACCTCTATATTGCCGGAGGCCTTCACCTTGAAACCGTCATCCACGCTGCCTTTGACGTACACCGTGCCGAGAAATATGACATTCCCGCCGCTTTTCAGGTTCACATCTCCCTGCACGAC
>JAFGHN010000183.1 GCA_016930115.1 Spirochaetales bacterium
ACAAAACGGCTGCCGTCCTTCCGGGGGGACTTGATGGCCGGGAAAATGAAAACGCGTTCGTGCCCCGAGACGGCTTTATCAAAGTCGATAAGGTTTTTTTCCACAGGCGGCACAAAATAGCGCAATCTCGATCTCGCCTGTATATAGAGCTCCCTGTACTCCTTCTTAAGCGCCTCGTTGCTTGTAGTCAGATGTTCACTGTGAATGAGGAAGAGAAACGACTTCTCAGGCAGATAATCGATGATGCACCCGGGTGATTCAAAACAGGCGGCAAAGAGCAGGTTTTCACCTTCATTTTCAACATCCTGGCCTGCATGAGCGGCAATTTCCCAGGTTTCTTCTGAAACATCCTTGCGCGATTCAAGGTAGCTTCTCAGAGCCGCGACAGCCTCATCCGTCCACACGATTTCCCGCTGCGGATAGATGGTGAAGTCATCGATATGCGCCATGGACACCTGGCTCAGTGGATTGAAAAGGCGTATATCCTCCACTTCATCGAAACCGAAAACAAAGCGGACGGCATGATCCATACCCGAAGGAAAAATATCGAGCACTTCCCCGCGAAGGGCAAACTCGCCGTGAACAGAAACCTGCGGCACCCGCAGGTACCCGAGCACGGAAAGCTTATTCTCAAGCGCTATTGGGTCGAATTTGCCGCCGGTTTCTATATGAATTCGGAGACCTTCAAGAAACCGTTTTTCCGGTACCGCGCCCAGGAAACCGCGAAGTGATGTAACGATGATGTCGCCGGTACCGTCGAGCAACCGGCTCAGGACCTGAATACGGGCGCCGCTTATGCCGGAGTGAGGACGGGCGGAACTGTAGGGCGCCGTGCCGGTCCATGGAAACAGCGCGGAATCTGCGTTCAGGAGCTGTAGATCCCTTACAAGGGATTCCGCCTCAATTTCCGTGGGCATGACTACAAGCGATGATCTTCCGGACACGGTATGCAGGCGGGAAAGAACCGTCGCAAGGTGCAGCCCGTCGGGCCCTTCTATTTCGCAGGGATATTGGTTGAGGGTAATTCGCCGAAGGACCCCCGCGTAGGCATCCTGCTTTTGAACCGCCTTTATCAACATTTCCGTGAAATCGGACACGTTAATCACCTGAATCGCTGTAAATAAGCAGCTTTTTCTTTGTATACATAAGATTATCTTGCATTTTTCCGAAGATTATAATGGAAATATATCGGTATACCGCGGGCGCCTCAAATCCCGCGCGGGAGTCGACATTTTGAAACGAGTAATTCTGGTTTTCATGCTGGTATTCGCTTTCGCTGCATACATCACCGCTCAATCAGCCGGAGACATCGAATTCACCATTCGTTATTACGATAAAGCGATCTACTTCCCTGACAGCAACATTTTCGTCCGCGTGGAACTCTATAACAATACTGCTGACACTTATCGCTTCAAGGTTTCACCGGAAAGGGTATTCAATCTCGATTTCGAGGTCAGAACCGTATCAAACGAACAGCTGCAACACGCGCCGGAATTTATCATAAAGCGGGCCTCGGATCAACCTGTCCTCTACCGCGAGTACAGCCTTGAACCGGGCGAACGATACGCTGTCGTGGACGATATTACACGATACATATCAATCCGGAAGCCCGGCGTGTACACTATCAGAGCCATCTACTACCCGGAGCTGAGCATCGGCAGCCCGGGTGCCACGCTGACGTCAAATGCGCTCACCCTTTCGGTCCAGCCCGGATCGAGCGAGGCCGGGCCGGCAGTTGTAATCGATCGCGAAACCGGCGAAGCGCTGCAACCCGTCGCCATACCTCCCGACGAGGTCATTGATTACATGCTCACCGCCCGTCAAAAAGGCGATTGGAACAAGTTCTTTCTCTATATCGATCTCGAAGCGCTCTACCTGATGGACCGCGCCCGTGAGGAGAGCTACAAGCGCAGTATGTCCGATACAGAACGACGGGCCGCGCTGTCGGCGTATCGCAGATCCCTCATGGCGGAAACGACGGCGGATGAGCTGCTGCTCACGCCTTTCGAATACCAGATCATCAAAACGAGTTACACCCCAACCGAAGCATCCGTCATTGTCATTGAAAAATTCGCCTATCCTGATTATACAGAAGTCAAGCAGTATACCTATTACCTTGAGAAACGTGATAGCATTTGGCTGGTTACAAACTATGAGATCAGGAATCTCGGAACCGAGTAGACGGACGGCATAGATGAAAGTACTTCTGGTCGCGGAAAAAGACAGCACGAAAGAGAGCCTTCTTCTCCACCTCGTGCCGCGCGGCTTTGACCTCATCCATTACAGAAATCCGATCAAAGCGATGGACAACATAGACGAGATCGCCCCTGACGCTGTTTTTTTCAGCGCCGAAGACTTCCCGAGACACTGGAAACCCTTCTTAAAGCTCTTGCGGGTGAGTTTTACAAAGGAAAACACGACCTTCGTCTTGTTGAAAGGAGACCTCTTCCCGTTTGAAGAGGCCGCGAAGGCCAAGCACCTCGATGTGACGGGGATCATTCGGGAGAACCTTGAAGACAGAAAAGAATACAGCCGGCTCGAAGAGCTTCTGTCGCGGTACACCTCCCTCAAAGAAGTACGGAGCGTAGGGCGGTATATTCCTGGACGCTCGGATCAGATCGAGTTCGTGTTTACTCACCCTGATAATCGTTCAATCATCACCGGCTCGATTTTCGATCTGTCCCCCACAGGAGCAGCCTTTGAACCCGATGACCCGGATAAAACGAAAGGGCTTGCGGTGGGGACTGAGATACACCGGTGCTCACTGAGGATTGAGGACGAGTATTTCACCCTGACATCCAAGATTATTCGAAACGATGGTCGTCTTGCGGTTCAGTTCCTCGACATCGGTGAAAAGACGAGTACCGCAATATCGGACTTCATTGAGCGAAAAGCCGAGCGCGAGCTCAAAAGCGTGCTCCGGGAAGAAACCGCGAACACCTGAGCTGAAGCTGAAGCACGCAAGACCGGTACATCTCAACGTTGAGAGGTTGTTCTATGGCAGTCAAGAATTACCTGGATACACAGCCGCTGCACGATATTGCGCGTTATAACACTCACGCCGATCTTGAAAAAGAAGCGGTGGCCTTCACTGCCGCCCCGCGGAAGCATCCGTATGACGACAAGAAGATTCTCCTTGTGAAGGACCCTTTCAGCTCGGATACGGTGTTTTACGAGTTTAACATAGCTGACATCCTTCACGTCGATTCGATGTCTAACGTGGGGACCGACAGCGGCCGTAACATAAGGATGGCCCGGGTTTGGATAAAGAAAGGCAGCCTTGGATTACGTTATGAGCCTTTCGAGGTGGATACGCCTCTCAAGTTTCTCAAGGACTCGGAGATACTGAAACAAACCTTTTCAACCTGAAACACCGGATGAGCAAGACATACAAAATAGCCGATGGTAAGATCCGCTGTACCCTCTGTCCGCACGGCTGCCTGATCGGCGAAGGCGCGAGCGGCATCTGCCGTGTGCGTAAGAACGTGAACGGCACGCTCTCTCTCCCCTACTACGGCGTGTTATCCGCGCAAGCGATGGACCCCATCGAAAAAAAACCTCTGTTCCATTTCTATCCCGGCAGCCGGATATTCTCAGTCGGGTTCTACGGGTGCAATTTCAGATGCCCTTTCTGCCAGAATTATCACATCTCGCAACAAGTCGTTGAAGGCGCCGCGATGACGGACCCCGCCCGTCTCGTGGAAGCCGCCGCTTGCCGTGATTCCATCGGTATCGCTTACACCTATTCCGAACCGGTCGTCCATTATGAGTTTGTCCTGGATACAGCAAAACTTGCCAGAAGACAGGGTTTGAAGAATGTTCTGGTGACAAACGGGTATATCAACCCGGATCCGGCGGCGGACCTGCTCGAGTACATGGACGCCGCGAATGTCGACCTCAAATCTTTCAATCCCGATTTTTACCGGAAAGAGATAAAAGGCAGCCTCGATCCGGTACTGGCATTCATCGAGCAAGCCGCGCCGTTGGTATCCCTGGAAGTGACTACGCTCGTGATACCCGGCAAAAACGACAGCGAAGCCGAGATCCAGGCAATCGCCGATTTCCTCGCATCCCTGAGCCCCGATATCCCGTATCATCTCTCCTGTTACTACCCGACATACAAGTACGCCGTAGAGGCCACACCCCCTGATCTTGTGCTCAGGCTGGCCGAGGTTGCCCGCGAGAAACTTCATTACGTCTATGCGGGGAACGTCGGCACCTATGAAACCGACACCCTCTGCCCCGAATGCGGCGTGGTTCTGATCAAGCGCCGCGGTTATTCAATCCAAATAACCGGCCTGTCAGAGGGAACCTGTTCAAACTGCGGCGCCACCGTGCCGATTGTCGGATAGATATTGACAGACGTCCGATATTTCGGTACTTTTTCCCGAGAATTCCCCTGTAGCTCAGTCGGTAGAGCGGGTGGCTGTTAACCACTAGGTCGGCAGTTCGAGTCTGTCCGGGGGAGAACGCGAACGGGTCCCTTATTGGGACCCGTTCGTGTTTTCGGGACCTGGCCAGACTCGAAGCGAGCGAGCGGCGTGAGCGACTAGCGAACGCAAATCCGGCCGGACGCCGGATTTAGCGAGCGAGGGGGACCCGGAGGGAG